>DATGJS010000214.1:0-12239 GCA_035295025.1 Bradyrhizobium sp. | reverse complement strand
GGCGAATGACCCTCCATGCGCGAATGGGGACCCACGGCGTGCTCAAAGTGGGATTTGCCGCGGCAAACTCTCACGAGATCGTGCCGATCGATCGCTGCCCGATCCTCGACCCTGGCCTCGATGGCGCATTTGACGCCGCATGGGCCATAGCCGAAGCGCTCAAACCGGGCGGAAAGCCGCTCGACATCCAAATCACCGCGACACAAGGCGGCCTCGATGTCGACGTGCGCGGTTCGGGCCGGCTGCCTTCAACCATGATCACGGCGTTGTCGCGGCTCGCCGAGCAATATCGGTTGGCCCGGCTGACCCGTCACGGCGAACCCGTGCTCATGCGCGAACCACCGGCAATCGCGATGGGCACCGCGACCGTCGTGCTGCCGCCGGGATCGTTTCTTCAGGCGACCGCGGCCGGCGAAGAGGCCTTGGCGGCGCTGGTCCTCGATCATTGCAAGCGGGTAAAATATATTGCCGACCTGTTCTGCGGCGTCGGCCCGTTTGCCCTGAGGCTTGCGGCAAAATCCCGCGTCCTGGCCTATGACAGCGACGCGGGCAGTATTTCGGCGTTACAGCGGGCAATCGCGTCCACGCAAGGATTAAAGCCGATCAAGGCCGAGACGCGCGACCTGTTCCGCCGCCCCTTGGTTCCGCAAGAGCTGCGGGATTTTGATGCGGTCGTATTCGATCCGCCGCGGCAAGGCGCCAAAGAACAGGCGCGTGAGCTTGCGGCCAGCAAAGTGCCTGTGGTGATCGCGGTGTCCTGCAATCTTGCGACCTTTGCCCGCGACGCGCTAGTCTTGATCGACGGCGGTTACACCATCGAAAGCGTCACGCCGATCGATCAGTTTCGGCACACGCCGCATGTCGAGCTGGTGGCGCGATTGACACGCTGACGGCGCCGCGTGACGCCGCTCGCTTTATGCCGCCCTGACCGTATTCAGGAAATTCTCGACTTGGCTCTTAAGATGGTTGGTCTCGCCGGCCAGCGACTTGGCCGCCGAGAGAACCTGGGCGGAGGCCCCGCCCGTCTCGGACGCGCCGCTCCTGACGTCGGCGATATTGACGGCGACCTCCGAGGTGCCGGCAGCCGCCTGCTGGATGTTTCTGGCGATTTCCTGGGTGGCGGCACCCTGCTCTTCGACCGCCGAGGCGATGCTGGCGGAAATCTCCGCAATCCTGCCGATGACCTCGCCGATTTCCTTCATATTGGTGACCGATTCCTGCGTCGCCGACTGAATGCTCGCGATCTGCTGGCCGATTTCGGCGGTTGCCTTGGCGGTCTGCTCGGCCAGGGCCTTGACCTCGGACGCAACCACCGCAAAGCCGCGGCCGGATTCGCCGGCGCGGGCCGCTTCGATAGTCGCATTGAGCGCAAGAAGATTGGTTTGCCCCGCGATGGTGTTGATCAGCTCGACCACATCACCGATTTTTGAGGAGGCCTGCGAAAGCGAATTGATGCGTTGGTCGGCGCCATGGGCTTTTTCCACGGCGTCGCTGGCGATCCGCGCGGCTTCCTGAACCTGACGGCTGATTTCGTTGACGGACGATGCCATCTCTTCGCTGGCCGAGGCCACGGATTGAACGTTGACCGTTGCTTCCTCGGATGCCGCCGAAACCGTGTTCGACAGCCGCTCGGTTCTTTCGGCGGTATTGGTCAGCGAAGTCGCGGATGCTTCGAGTTCGGTCGCCGCCGACGATACCGTTTCGATGACCTCTCCGACGGCGGTCTCAAAACTATCGGCCAGCCGTTCCATGTCGGCCCTGCGCTGCCGCTCGGCCGTCCGCTTTTGCTCGTCCTGTTCCGAACGCAACTGCTCGGTTTCGATCATGTTGTTCTTGAAGATTTCCACCGCCTTGGCCATATCGCCAATTTCATTTTCGCTGTCACGCGCCGGCACATCGATCGAAAGATCGCCGGCCGCAAGCTTGCTCATGGCACCAGTCATCGCATGAATCGGCGGAACGATCGCGCGTGAAGTCAACAATCCGATCACCGCCGCGAGAAGAACCCCGCCGGCGAGCAGCCCCCACTCGACGAGCGTGAGAAACTCGATGCTGCCGAGCGTATCCCGCGATTCCCGCGCCAGCATCTCTTTCTCAAGACCCTTGATGCCGCCCGAGCGCATTCCATCAGCGCCCTTCTCGCCATCCAGCAAATCCAATATTTTCGATGCGCGCGGCACCGCTTCCGTCAGCAGCGTGTGAACCGGCATATTCCAAGAATCGGAATCGCGGATGGCTAACATTTTTTCGGACATCGGCGCGAATGCGTCATGGGCTGTCTCGAAGACTTCGAATGCACTTTTCTGGCTCGGCGTAAATAATCCAGCGCGCGATTTGACGGCCGCATAGGCGGCATCGGCCGTCTTCCAATAGCGGGCAAATTGTTCCTTATTGGCTTTGTCGGCCGCAAGCAGATACATGCGCAACTGCGCGGTCGCCGCCGCCATGTTGCCGCGTATATCGGCAAGCAGTTTGAGCAGCGTCTTGCGTTCCGCAGTCGCTTCGAGAAGTTCCTCCTCGTTGATCATTTTGGTCAGCCCACCCATCATGGCGTCGATGCGCGGCGAGGCCTCCGTCATCAGCTTTGTTGCCGGATAGGCGTCGGGGGTAAACGCCACCGCTTCCGCCTTGTCCTGCGCCGAACGGAACTCTTCCAGGAGAGACTTGGTCTGCTCCCACTTCCGCTTGCTTTCCGAGCCGGTCAAACGCTCGATGAGCTTATCGAATTCGGCGCGGCTGCGGTTCAATTCCTGCCACATCGCGGCGCGATCGTTTTTGGCTTGCGGACTTCCGCTCAACAGATAACCGCGCAGCGTCGCCAATGTCGAATAGACATTACCGACCAGTTCGGTGCTGCTCAGCGCAATAGGCGTGCGTATATTGACCATCCGATCGACCAGGGCGGACACCCCGGCCGCCGTGTAAACGGTATAGCCCACGGCCAAACCAAGAACGAACCCAACTGCGACAAAGCCCGCAATGAGGCGGCCGCGAATACGCAAACGGAAAAGCGCCACTCCGGTTCTCCTGAAAATTCCTAAGTCAAATCATATACGGATCAATTTATCGGCAATATAATTAAGAATTGATTGAGCGCGCGGGCGGCCAAAACTGGCCGCTCAATCAAGCCGCCGCCGCCCGGCATGGGTCGGACAACTGAAAATTGAGCATTTTACAGTGGCCACAGCGCATGCCATAGACCTCGTTTTAAACGAGGGGATCGAGTCGATGTTACGTTTGTGCGTTTTGGGATTGTGGCTGATGGGGCTTTGCAGCACGGCTATGGCCGATCCGCGGATCGACCGCGGCAATTATCTGGTCAACACCATCATGGCGTGCGGCAATTGCCACACACCACGCGACGCCAATGGTCAGCTCATCGCCGACAAGGCCCTTTCTGGTGGACGGACATTTACGACGCCGGCCTTCGTCGCCACGGCAGCGAACCTCACGCCGGACCTCGAAACCGGAATCGGGAGTTGGACCGACGCCGAGATCAAGCGCGCGTTGACCGAAGGCATTCGTCCCGACCATGGCCCGCTCCCAGGCGTGCCGCTCGCGGCGATCATGCCCGCGAACTTCTACAAAGCCCTGCTGCCTGACGACCTCGACGCCATCATCGCCTATCTGCGTTCGCTGAAACCCATTCGAAACGAAATCGCCGGCCCGCTCTACAAGACCGAGATCCATCGCGAGCCCTATCCCGACGCGGAAGCAGGCTTTACCAAGGCGATGTTTGACGATCCGGTCAAACGCGGCGCCTATCTCGTCACGATCGGGCATTGCATGGAGTGCCATGCCGCCTGGTCGCGGGGCGTGTCCGACTTCAAGGCCGGGCTCGGCCGGGGCGGCAGGGAATTTGTCGAAGCAGGGCTGGGGATTGTTAAGGCCGCCAACATCACCTCTGACCGCGGCGCCGGCATCGGAGGGTGGACCGATCAGGAAATCGTGCGCGCCGTCACCCACGGCGTGGATCGCGAGGGACGAATGCTTAAACCGCCAATGGCCTATTCCTATTATGCCGGGCTGAGGGAATCCGACCTCGCCGACATCATTGCGTATCTGCGGACCCTTCCGCCGCTGCAATGAGGCCCTCGCTTATTCACCGGTTCTAACGCAGGGGAGAACGCGGTATCATTTCGGCGGACCCTGACGGGTGTCAAGGACTGGCCGAAATGATCGATACCGTCACCAAGCCGAAGACGAAGGTCAAGACCAAGACCAAGCGGCCACGCCTGCACAAGGTAATCCTCGTCAACGACGATTATACGCCGCGCGAATTCGTCGTTGTCGTCCTCAAGGGGGAATTCCGCATGACCGAGGAGCAGGCGCACAAGGTCATGATGACCGCGCATCGGCGCGGTGTTTGCGTGGTTGCCGTTTTCACAAAGGACGTTGCCGAAACCAAGGCGACCCGCGCGAGCGATGCCGGCCGCGCCAAAGGTTATCCGCTGCTGTTCATCACCGAGCCGGAAGAATGATTGGACAAGCGGGCCGTTGCTTCCGGTGCTTCGTCCGTTAGCCCAAAGACCCGTTCGGCCTTTGAAAATCCCGCGATCGGAAACTCGCCCAGATCCTGCCAAGTGCCGGGACTGGCCTCGGCGAAGGCCTTTGACGCGACCACGCTGCGTTGCAGGCGGCTGGCCATTTTTTCCAGCCTCGCCGCGAGATTGACCGCGGGTCCGATGCAAGTGAAATCGAGACGGTTGCCGCCGCCGATATTGCCGTAGAGCACTTTTCCAATGTGCAGCGCCACGCCAAAGCGAAAGCGCTCGATCGTATCGCCGATCGGATATCGCATGGCTTCGATGTGAGCGCGCGCCTCCCGGGCGGCTTCCAGAACGCCGGCGCAAACCTGCCTGACATCGCCGACATATTCGTCCACGGGAAAGACCGCGAGCAGCCCGTCGCCCATATATTTCAGAACTTCGCCGCCATGAGCTTGGATCGAGGGGACCTGGCAATCGAAATAACGGTTGAGAATATCCACCACGGTTTCGGCCGGCACGCGATCCGACAGCGCCGTGAAGCCGCGCAAATCCGACAACCAAATCACCGTTTGCATGACCTCGGCATGGCCGCGGCGAATTCGTCCTGCGAGAATCCGTTCGCCCGCGCTGTTGCCGACATACGTATCGAGCAGCGTGGTGGCGGTGCGGCGCTGGGCGTAAATCTCGCCAAGCCGGGTAAAGGGGCCGATAATCTGGCGCAAGCCCGCCAATTGTTCATCGGTGAACCCGCCGGGTGCCTTGGTGGTCCAGCTCGCCACGTGGACCGAGCCATCCGTGAACAACAAAGGCAGCGCGATGTAGTCGCTCACGCCCTCGGCCCGCAAATCGTCGAACACGGGAAAGTGCCGGGTTTGCGGATCGCTCAGCCGAAACCTGATTTCCTTGCGGCTGTTGTAGACCAAGATCAGCGGACTCTGCGTAAATTGCGGAGAGGTCGGAAGATCGAGATCGGCGGTGCCGACGACCACCTCACCGCCGAGGCGCCAAATAAAGCTGCGGCCCAAAATATCCGGATGCGGCGTCTGAACGAACGCCCCCACCCGCCACAATGGCACGCCCGCCACCACGAGCCGCGTGCAAGTCTGCTCCAACAGCGCAACCGGCGTTTGCGCCGATCGCGCGCCATCGGTGAGCCACTCGATCAGCTTTTGTAAGGCGAGCGCGTCCATGAGGGGAGCATGCGGTGCAAGATGCGGGAAGGTCAAGGCGGGCTGGTCGCCCGCCGCTTTTCTGCCGCGATAGCTATAGGGCCTCGCCAAGCGCGGCCGGCGTTTTCGCGTCGACAGACGAACCGCCTGAAACCGGCAACCTTCGCCGCGGCCATCACACCAAACTGCCCGACGCTATTATCTGGGCAACAGCGCAGATACACGCGATGCTTTTGGTCACGCGGTATACCAAGGATTTCAAGGCGGACGACCCAGGGATCCGCATGCCCTATAGATGCGGAATAGGTTTTGCTCTTTCTGATCGACGCCCAGCCTTCGCTGGCGGAGGCATTGCGCCAGGCCGGTTGTCAGGCGACTCACGTTATCGACCTCGGGTTGCTGGCAGCCACCGATCGGCAGATTTGGGATGAAGCCATTCAATAATTTCTTTTGTCTGATTACGGAAATATCCATTCCCAAGATTGATGAAGACACCCCCAAGATTGATGAAGACACCGCTCCTTTGCCAGAAACGGCACACTGAACTTCCCGCAGTTGCTGCAATTCTGGAAGTAGTGAATAACGAGAGAAACGGTAGGCAAACGATCTCGTTGGTTCGAATTTCATTGGCGTCGCTCCCTCAAGCCCGCAGAGCGGATTGAGCCTAAGGGCTAATCCGCCCCACAAAACCTAAAGCGCGATGAGATTTGGTTGAATCGTCATCGCGCTTTAATTCTTTGTTTGAGCATGATCTTTTCGGAAAACCGCTTCACACTTTTCCGGATCATGCTCTAGCCGCCCATTTGCCCGCGATGGCGCAGAAAATGATCCGCCAGCACGCAGGCCATCATGGCTTCACCCACGGGAACCGCGCGAATGCCGACGCAGGGATCGTGGCGGCCCTTGGTCATGATTTCGGTTTCGCCGCCTTGGCGATCGACGGTGCGGCGTGGCGACAGGATCGACGAGGTCGGCTTCACCGCAAAACGCACCACCACGGGCTGGCCGGTGGAGATGCCACCCAGGATGCCGCCGGCATGGTTGGAAAGAAACGCAACGCCCTGATTGCCCATCCGCATCTCATCGGCGTTTTCTTCGCCCGACAATTCGGCAGCGCCAAAGCCCGCGCCGATCTCGACGCCCTTCACCGCATTGATGCTCATCATCGCGCCCGCCAGATCCGCGTCCAGTTTGGCATAGATCGGCGCGCCCCATCCCGCCGGCACGCCTTCGGCGATCACCTCGACCACCGCGCCGATCGACGAGCCTTGCTTGCGGATACCATCGAGATAATCCGCGAAGAAAGCCGCCTTGTCCTTGTCGGGACAGAAAAAGGGATTCTTGGCGACCTCGTCCCAATCCCATTTGTCGCGATCGATCTTGTGCGGCCCCATTTGCACCAAAGCGCCACGCACGGTGACGCCAGACAGGATTTTCCGCGCGATGGCACCTGCCGCGACCCGCATCGCGGTCTCGCGCGCCGAGGAACGTCCGCCGCCGCGATAATCGCGCAGACCGTATTTGGCTTCATAGGTGAAGTCGGCATGGCCGGGGCGAAATTTGTCCTTGATGTCGGAATAGTCCTTCGAGCGTTGATCGGTGTTCTCGATCAAAAGCCCGATCGGCGTACCAGTCGTCACCTGCGCGCCGCTCTCGGGATGGGCCATCACGCCCGACAAAATCTTCACCGCATCAGCTTCCTGCCGCTGCGTGGTAAAGCGCGATTGTCCCGGACGCCGGCGGTCGAGATCGCGCTGGATGTCCTCGACCGTGAGCGGCAACAAGGGCGGGCAGCCGTCGACCACGCAGCCGATCGCAACCCCATGGCTTTCGCCAAAGGTCGTGACTCGGAATAGGTGGCCGAAGGTGTTGTGGGACATGGTTTGTCGTAACGCGGCGTGAATGGTCGGTCAAATGGCCCTTGCCGCGTCCTGGTCGGACGGATTAACTATACTTCGCCAACCCGCCATCGCCGAACACATAGACCGCGCCCTGCTCGATGATGAGGTCGGCCGCGCTTTCAGGGGTTTCAAAACCGAGCGCCACCATCAGCGCCCGCGCGGTGCCGCCATGGGCGACGGCCACCGTATCGGCCTGAAGGCCGCGGTACCATTCGCTCATCCGCGCCTGCACCGAAACATAGGTCTCGCCGCCCTGCGGCGACACGGTCCATTTCGCGGCTTGGCGCCGCGCGAACAGGCCAGGGTCCTGCATTCGAGCCTGCGCAAGGGTCGAGCCTTCCCATTCGCCGTAGCCGATTTCGCGCAGGCGAGCGTCGAGCGCGTAGCCGGCCGGCGGAAGCTTCAACACGCCACGCACCAATTCCATGGTCTGACGGGCCCGCAGCAGCGGGCTTGCAACAAACGCCCGCGACGACGCCTCCCATCCATCGCGCGCCACGAGATCGGCAAGGATGCGGCCGGCCGCCATCGACTGGCCGCGGCCGCGATCATTGAGCGGAATGTCCTGCACGCCCTGAAGCCGGCCTTGCGCATTCCATTCCGTCTCGCCATGGCGAATATAGTAAATCGTCGGCACTTATTCTCTTGCCAATGCGGTGGGTGTGACATTCGTTTCAGTATCACCGCGAACTCCCCAGGGCCAATCAACTCCGGCAGGCGGAATAGCCCTGTCATATCGGTGTTAACGAGGTAGAGTGCTCGGGAGAGGCGGCGGCCGCACCTTAACCCTCCACCGAACCATTTGGGATCGAACGCGATGACAGCGTTTCGCGAAAGTGTCGAGGCCATGATACCGGCGCTACGCCGCTATGCCCGCGCGCTGACGCGCGACGCCGACATTGCCGACGATCTGGTGCAGGACACGCTGGTGCGCGCACTGCGCTCGGAACGGTTATTTCTCGGTGGCGACGTAAGGAGCTGGCTTTACACCATTCTGACCAACCTCAATAAGAACCGGCGGCGTTCGCTGGCCCGGCGTCCACAATTCATGCCGCTGCTCGAAAACAATCCGGATGCGAGCGGGACCGAGGCCGAAAGCCGCGACATCGCCAAAGCGCTGGCGACGCTGGTCGAGGAGCAACGCGCCGTGTTGCTGCTCGTGATGCTGGAGGGGTTGAGCTATCGCGAAGTCGCCGACATCCAGGGCGTCCCGATCGGAACGGTGATGTCGCGCCTGGCGCGGGCTCGCGCCCATGTGAGGGCTGTTCTCGATGGCGAACGGCCGACTTTACGAAGGGTAAAATAATGATGGGTTTAATATAATGACGAGTTCGATGCGTAAGCGGGTAATGGCCGGGTTTGTTAAGAAAACGCATGGCAGCAGGCCGCCCTTCGGTGAGGGAGAACTGAAAGTGGCTGCAACCATTTTGACCAGGAAGAGACCGCGATCATGACCGACCCCAGCATTCCCGTCACCGAGGACGAGCTGCACGCTTACGTCGACGACGAATTGCCGGCGGAACGCCGTGGCGACGTCGAGGCGTGGCTGGTCTCGCACCCGGATTGTGCCGCGCGCGTTCGCGCATGGCGCGACATGGCGGAGGCGCTACATGCGCGCTATGACCGGGTCGCCGACGAAGCCGTGCCGAAGCGGCTTGAGATCGAGCAACTGGTGGGACCGCCGCGCAAATGGATCTATCCGGCGATCGCCGCGACGCTTGCGGCCTTTATCTGCGGCGGCGGCGTCGGCTGGCTGGCGCGCGGCGTCACGGCGGCGCCCTCGCCGATCGAAAGCCTTGCATCCGACGCGCTGGATGCACACCGCCTGTATATCGTCGAAGTTCGCCATCCGGTGGAGGTCCCGGGGAGCGAACGCGCGCATCTTCAAACCTGGCTTTCCAAGCGTTGCGGCTGGACCGTGCATGCGCCGCAACTGGATGCAACCGGGCTCAAGCTCGTGGGCGGGCGGTTGTTGCCGGGCCCCACCGGACCCGCTTCTTTCCTGATGTATGAGAATGCCTCGGGCGAACGCTTCACGCTTTATGCCACCCGTTCAAAAACCGGAACCGCGCAAATGCGCTACGCCGCATCGGACAATTCCGGTGCGCTATATTGGTCCGAGGACGATGTCGGCTATGTACTGAGCGGCCCTATGGACAAGGAGCGGCTTATTCAAGTCGCGCGTCTGGTCTACGACCAGACCGAGAAAGGCGGCTGAAGAGCGTTAAAGCGCCACACGCGCATTCGCATCCAAATTCGGACATCAAGAATCTGAAATTGGAACATGGACGCGTCTCAATATCGCTCCACCTACTCACGAAAAGTTGCGGCGCGTTCGATCCGCCGATCGACGCACGCGGCCTCGACCGGGGTTTGTACCGCGCTGGTCCCCAGGTCGAGGCCGCACCCGCTTACGCCTACGATCATTCGCCTACGATCATTTAAGATCGCTACGCGGGTCATAAGGATGCATCTCACGCCATTTTTGCATCAACGTCTCAAGTTCGGCGTTGTTCCCGTCCGGCAACATGATGCGCGTGGTGATCAATAAATCACCGTTTCCGCCTGTCTTCGGCAGTCCCTTGCCTTTGAGGCGAAAGGTCCGGCCACTCGACGTATTCTTCGGGATCGAGAGCTCGACCGCGCCCCCAAGCGTCGGCACCCGCACTTTGCCGCCAAGCACCGCTTCATACAAAGTGATGGGCAGATCGAGGCGCAGATCGCTGCCATCCACCTTGAAAAAGGGGTGCGTCACAATGCCAACCGTCATCAAGAGATCGCCGGGAGGATGGCCCGGGGCGGTTTCACCCTGCCCCTTCACGCGGATCTGCTGACCGGCCACCACGCCGGGTGGAATTTTGACGTTAAGTTCCTTGCCGCTCGGCAGCCGGACGCGCTTGTCCGCGCCCTTCACCGCCTCCTCCAGCGACACGCTGATGGAGACGGAAAGATCGAGATCAAGCGCCGTGGTGCCCGGATCAAACTCAAAGCGAGGGCCGGCCCCGCCGCCGCGCGGCCCGCGCGCACCGGCGGCGCCAAACATGCTGTTGAGAATATCCTCGAAACCGCCGCCAGCCCCGCCGGTCCGGAAGGTGTGGGTTTCAAAACCACCGCCGCCCGCGCGCGTGCGCGGACCGCCGCCCGGAAAACCCTGGAAACGCGGTTTGCCGTCGGCATCGATCTCGCCGCGGTCGAATTGCAGACGCTTGTCCGGATCGGCCAGGATCTCATTGGCCGAATTCAGCTCGGCAAAACGGGTGGCGGCCTTTGGATCGTTCGTGTTGGCGTCGGGGTGATACTTCTTGGCCAGCTTGCGATAGGCGCTTTTGATCGCCGCAGCGCTGGCACCCCGCGGCACCCCCAAAACCTCATAGGGGTCGCGCATTCGTCAGATCTCCTTCAAGGAAAAATGGGAAGTCCGGGCAAAGCACCCGTTTCAGCTTTCCATTTGGGGTCTTCGTGGCATTTTTGCAACGAGATTGCGTCGTTTGATCGTCGGCTTGCAAACCCTCCGCACCCTTCCTCGGTCAGCCCTGCCGCCAGGGCTTGAGCGTATGACTTCAGATCGAGAAGCGGTACTAGGATCAATAAGTTTTCTAGTGCCCATGGCTTTCCGAAGTTCGCGTAAAAGTGCTGCTGAGACGGATCGCGAACTTCGGAAAGTGGGCACCAGAGGCCCGATCGCCGATAGGCCAAAGCACTTCCATGCCCTATATAAGGTTGACCTTCTATAGGATGACAACGTGCTTGTGGCCGCCGGCACCGCCGATTTGGAATCCTTCCACGGCAGGCGGCAAATTCGATCAGGGACTTCAGATCGGTAACGCGGTACTAGAATCAATAAGTTTGCTGGTGCCCATGACTTTCCGAAACTCATGAAAGAGGGTGCTGCGACGGAGCACCAACTTCGGAAAATGGACATTAGCGGGCGCAAACCTCGGACTCCTCATGACGGACACCACCTCCATCAAACACCCGACACCCTTAACAACAGGTGATTTCACCGCCGCCGAAGAGCCGTTTGCGCTGTTCGGCGAGTGGTTTGCGGAAGCCGTGAAGGCCGAGTCCAACGATCCCAATGCCATGGCGCTATCGACGGTGGATAGCGACGGCCTGCCGGACGTGCGGATGGTGTTGATGAAGGGCTACGACACCGACGGCTTTGTGTTCTACAGCCACCTCGCCAGCCAGAAGGGCCGCGAATTGGCGGCAAACCCCAAAGCGGCCTTACTCTTTCACTGGAAGTCGCTGCGGCGCCAGGTGCGCATCCGCGGCCCCGTCTCGCCGGTGAGCGACGCTGAAGCCGACGCCTATTTCGCCACCCGCCCCAAACAGGCCCAGATTGGCGCCTGGGCCTCCAAACAATCGCAGCCTTTGGAAAGTCGTTTTGCGTTCGAGCAGGCGATCGCCAAAGTCGCCACCCAATATTTGATCGGCGAGGTGCCGCGCCCCCCCGGTTGGAGCGGTTGGTGCATCGCCCCGCTTCGGTTTGAGTTCTGGCACGACCGCCCATTCCGCCTCCACGACCGCATCGAATTTCGCCGCGACGCTCCCGATCAACCCTGGTCGAAGACGCGGCTTTATCCCTGAGGAAGCCGTCACGGCCGGCTCGTCCCGGCCATCAACGTCTTTCCTTCGGTGACGAGAACAGCAAGACGTGGATGCCCGGCACTAAGGCC
>DATGJS010000213.1:0-3961 GCA_035295025.1 Bradyrhizobium sp. | reverse complement strand
TGGCGCTCCAATGCGGCGCGAACGCAACTTCGAGGCCGAAGCCAAACACCATTCCAGTCAACGTGCCGCTGGCGGTCTCGGAAAAACCACCGACCGCGCCCGAAACATTCTGGACATTCTGGGCAACCGCGAACCCGCCCGTGGCCGCGCCGGCCTTGCCATAAATCAGCGCGCGATCGATCGCGACACCGGCGCGCGCCGCGAGGTCGGCGCTCCAGCGGTTACGACCGGTGATTTCCTCAGAACCGAACGCGTCCGAAGAGTCAAAACTATGCTTCAGGCCGGACGCCGCCTCGCCCTCAAGGCCAAAGACGATTGCGCCGGTCTGATAGTTACAACCAAGCTGACCGCCAATGATGCCATTGGCCCCGTTCACGTCGGCATTAAATGAGTCGCTGAGGATTCCCCCGCCGGCGGATGCGCCGAAATAGCACCCGGTCCAGTCATAAGCGGCTGTGACGGTCGGCGCTTTATAAGCGGGGGCTTTGGCGATCGGCGACCATGTGGGCTCGCCGGCAGCGAGCGCAAAATCCGAACCGCCAAAGCGGTAATTGATTCCGGCTTTGACGATGTCGATCTGGGCCGAGGTGCTTGCGTCGAAAGGACCGCCATTGGCCGCGTTCTGATCGAAATGTAGCGTTTTACCCACATAATCGATATGGTCGTATTCGAGCCGGGCGCTCCAGTTCGGCGCGAACGTGTATTCGATGCCGAAGCCGAGCAGCGGGCCGCTCAAAGTGCCGCTGGCGTTCCGAAAATTGCCGAAGTTATCGGAGAAGGCGGACGTGAAGCCGCCGGTGGCTAAGCCCACCTTGCCGTAAATCAGCGCGCGATCGACGGTGACGCCCGCGCGCGCCGCGAGATCGGCACTCCAGCGGCTGCGGTCGGTGGTGTTCGAAAAACTGAACGCGTCTGTTCGAATATTACTGTTCGAAAGCCCGGACCACGCCGCTTCGCCCTCGATGCCCCAAACGATTTGGCCAACCTGATAGTTACAGCCGAGCTGGCCGCCAATGAGGCCGCCGCCGCCGATGAGGCCGCCGCCGCCGATGCCGCCGGCGTTAATGGAGTCGCTCGTGACCCCGCCGCCGGCGAATGCGCCGGCATAACAGCCGGTCCAGTTAACGGCGGTGGCAGTTAAAGATTTCGGAGGGGAGATCGAAAAATCCGCCGCGCGTGAGGGCTGCGCCGCGACGAGAGCAGCGATGACAGACGTTCCAAGCAATAATCGTTTCATGACACCCCACATGCGGGCGCGTCGATCGCGCCGTCCCCCAGCTTGGAACTCGTGGCACAGTCGGGTGGTGATAGCCAGACATCAAATCGGAACTTTTTGCGGGCATTCTACTTTGCCCAAGCCTTTCTACTTCTGCCCAAGGCTTCGCTGGCGGATACGCCTTGCGGCTCATCCGCCTGACGGGCTGGATCGCGTCGCGGCGCCTGTCATCGGGCGCGCATTCGCGCGACCCGGTGGCTCACGATGACGGCGTGGGTTCCAACGGTATCTCCGTCATCGCGAGGAGTGAAACGACGACGCGATCCAGAATCGTGACGAAAGAACTGGATCGCGTCGTCGCGAAGAGCTCCTCGCGATGACGACTTTCGTGTCCCGGGCGCGGCGTATTGCGCGGCATCCGGGGCACGCGGGCTCCACCACCGCCATTGCGTTCGCTCGCGATGACGGCTGAGGTTCGGGCGGATACGCCTTGCGGCTCATCCGCCTGACGGGCTATTGCAGGCCCATGCGCAATTCCGAGTCCAATTCCGATCAACCGTTCGCCGGCACGTATCGTTCATCGGATGAGATTCTGGCGAATCCTCGTTTTCCCGACGCGCTGACGGCCTTCATCGAAGCGGTGCTCCGCCTTTACGAAGACGATCCGCTCCTGACGCGATTGCTGCTCGAGGCAGGGCGTCAAGTGATGTTCAGCATCATCATATGCCTCCATGTCCGCTATAAAGAGGCCGATCGGGCGACGTGGCCGACCATGAGCCTTCTCCAGCAGTCGATGACACAATTTGGGTTGTCGAGTCCGCGGCGGATCGAAGCTCTCGTCGCTCGGCTGATTCGCTTCGGCTTTCTGAAATCGGTTGCGGCAAAGTCGGATCGCCGCTTCCACATCCTGACGCCGACCGCCAAGATGGTCGCTCATGATCTCGACTGGCTCGCGGCGCACTATCTGCCGCTGCACGTCATGTTCCCGGATGACAGATACGCGCCGGCGATCAAGCGGGACCCGTCGTTTCAGCGGACCCAGCGGCTGGCCGCGATCAGCTTTTTCGGCCGCGGCGCCGAGCTCCTGGCAAGCAATCAGGCGGTGATGCTGTTCTTGAGCCGCGATGCCGGCGTGATGATCCTGATGAAACTGATTCAGATGGCGGATGCCGGCGATGGTAAGTCCCCAACAAGACTCTCCTATGACGACATCGGCTCCCGGTTCGGCGTGTCGCGAACCCATGTGCGCAAGATCTTGCAGGATGCCGAGCAGGCTGGGCTCGTGCATCTTTCAGGCCGCGGCGGACGACTCGTCGAATTGATGCCTTCGGTGCGGCAGGCCTTCGCTCGCTTCGTGGCCGACAGCATGTCCGGGCACGACCTCTTGTTCCAGATCGCAACGAAGCAGATGACGGACTGAGGACGCGATCTCGTTCCTGTTTGCCTACCCTAATTCGCTCTCGGCGAAACCGCCAATCCGTGGCGATCTGGTCTCGGCGTTCACGATGTCCAATTGAAGTTAAAGCCAGACTTAGCCCCGCCGTGCTTCCTCAAGCGCCTGCGGCGTGTCGATATCGACAAACGCGCCGTCGCCTTCCACCGAAACCTCGGCGACCGCTTCATTGTGCTTCGCAATCAAATGACGGGCACCGACATCGCCATCGAGCGACATCAACTCGTTGAAAAAGCGGCGCGACCACAAGACCGGATTGCCGCGCCGGTTGTCGCACACGGGAACCGCGATCAAATGGCCGCGATCCGGCGCAAAAGCATCGATCAGGCGGTCGATGAGGCCGGCCGAAATCATCGGCATGTCGCCAAGGCAGATCACCGCGCCATCGGCGTGTTTGGAAACGGCCGATATGCCGGCCTTGACCGAGGCCGCCAGCCCCCTGGCGAAATCCGTATTGCGAACGAAGGTTACGTCGAGACCTGCAAGCGCTTTCTCAACCAATTCAGCCTGATGGCCGGTGACCACGATCACCTCTTTCGCTTTTGATGCCAGCGCCTGTTCGGTGACGATACGAACCAATTTTTGGCCGTTCAACTCGGCCAACAGCTTGTTCGGCCCGCCCATCCGGGTCGAGCGGCCGGCGGCAAGCACGACCGCGCTGACATGGCGGTTGGTGTCGCTCTCGCGGCCTTCGCGCGGCTGCGGCCGCGTTACGATTTCCATCAGAAGCCCGCCGACCCCCATTGCCGTGAGGTCGGCGCGCGTGACCTGCAGCCCTGCGAGCAGGCGCATCAAAACCCAATCAAAACCGTTTTCGACCGGAGAGCGCGCGCAGCCGGGCGCACCCAAGACCGGCACGCCGCCGGCATGGCCGATCAGAAGAAGGTTGCCAGGATCGACCGGCATGCCGAAATGCTCGATTATCCCCCCGATACCCGAAAGTGCTGCCGGAATTACATCGCGCCGGTCGGCGATGGCAGAAGCTCCGAACACGATCACGAGTTCGGCGCCGAGAGCCAGCAATTCTTTCATTGCCGCCTTGAGCGCGGTCTCCTCATGCGGCACGCGGCGTTCAGCGATAATGGTAGCGCCCGCGGGCGCAAGCCGCTCCGCCGTGACATGGAGCGTCTTGTCCACAACCTTCGGCGCCAGCCCCGGCAACAGCGTTGAGACCACGCCGACGCGCTTGATGACATAGGGCGCAATCCGCAAGGCACCGCCTTTAGTTGCCTCAACCGCTTCATCGCGCAACTTCGCTGCGACTCCAAATGGAATGAGTTTGACGGTCGCGA
>DATGJS010000212.1:0-2972 GCA_035295025.1 Bradyrhizobium sp. | reverse complement strand
ATCCTGATTGAAAAAAGAAATGCCATGCAAGGTAACGACATTCAGCTTCAACGTAGCTGGCGCCAATTTGACCAAGGCATTGGCGATTTTAAGGGTAAAGCTTTCCTTGCGAAGACTACCGACGATGACGGCGATGGAGTGCGGAGCAGACATAGGATTTCCTCATGTAAGCGAGATGCCGGATTGGCTTCAATTTCAACCTAACTAACTATCTCCGCAAAAGATGCAAGTGCATGTAATGGGCGGATCACGCCCATCGTTGCGCAGACCTCATCACATTCCCGAAAGCGCCACGCAAAAACAGGCCGCCCTTAAAGGACGACCTGTCTTTAACCTTCGTATCGGTCAATCAGAGCACCGGATTGAAAGCTGCGGGAATCAGACGATAGCCTCCCTTGCCGTCCTTTTCGACATGACCGATGGCTGGGAAGGGGAAGTGGAAGCCGATCACATTCGCCTTTTCGGCGGCCGCCATATCGTAGAACTTATGTCGCGTTTTCTGCGCCAGGTCCGGATCGAAATCATAGGCGACATGCCAATCCGGATTGCGCAAGAACAATTCCGGGATATTGGTGACGTCGGATTGGATCAGCACCTTCGATCCGCCGGAAGCGACCGCAAAGGCGGTATGCCCCGGCGTGTGACCGGGAGCTGCGACCGCCGTGACGCCGGGGGCCACTTCCTTGCCCCAATCGTACCGCGTCACCTTGGATTCAATGCCGGTATAGATTTTCTTCACATTGGCGAAATAGTTCTTCATCAGCTCGTTGGATTGGGCCTTGGCGGCGTTCTCCTCGCTCATCCAGAATTCCCAATCTTTCGCCGGCACCATGATCTCAGCGTTCGGGAACGCCATCGAACCATCAAGGGCGCGAATGCCGTTGGTGTGGTCGGGATGCAAATGCGACATGATGACGGCGTCGATGTTTTTCGGATCGATACCGGCGGCGGCGAGATTTTGCAGCGTGCGGCCGGCCTCACCCTTGGTGGGCCCGAGGGCGGAAATTCCATTGCCGCAATCGATAAGAACCAGCTTGCTGCCGGTGTTGATGAGCTGCGGATTGAACGGCACCGTCACCATGCCCTTGGGCATATAGGCCGCTTCGGCCGCCGCCAGCGCCTTGTCCTTGCTGACATTGGTCACCCATTTGTCGGGCATCGGGAACGAGCGCGCGCCATCATTGATCGAGGTGCATTCGATAGTGCCGACCTTGTAGCGATAGAATCCCGGCGCTTGCGAAGCTGCCGGCTGCGCGGCCGCGCCCGCCTCACGCGCGCCCCACGTCGAAAACACGGACGTAGCAGTGATGGCGGCGGTGCCCGCTAACAAATGACGACGGCTCAGATCACTCATGGAAGGTTCTCCTCCTGGTCAAGTTTGATGGTTTTACACGGCAATTTTCAGCATAAATGTTTCCTTCTCAGACGCCAAGGCAAGCACATTCCACGGAAGGAGCCAAATCCGAACCTGAAGCCGTTGGTTATCCTTTGTTCGGATTGATCAGGTACTTTTCGCCCGTGGCGCGCTTGCCGTAGGCCGCCAGATGAGACAGCTCAAGCGCCTCGGCCAAGGAAACCACTTGCGTATATTGGCTTGCAAAGGTCGTCTTGAGTTCGCTCGCCACGCGCTCACGCAAGCGCTGGCGATCGGCCTCGCTAATTTTCATCAGGAACGGAAATAACAGCCAACCGCCGACACCCCAGGTCATGCCGAAGGCGCGGTTTAACTCCACCGACCCCGGATCGAGGCTGCCATAGATATAGACCTGCTTGTGCACGTTGGAGCCGTAGCGGTTATAGACCTTGGCATCACGGCTGATCGCCGCTTCCATGGCGGTGAGGATTTGTCCAGCGAGCTTGCCACCCCCGATTGCATCGAAGGCGATGGTCGCGCCGGTCTCAGCCAGCGCATCGGTCAGGTCCGTCATGAAGGTGGGCGAAGAAGAATCCACCACATATTTCGCGCCGATCTTACGCAAAATCTTCACCTGCTCAGCCTTACGCACGATATTGACCAGCGCAATGCCGTCCTTGATGCAGATCTTGTTCAGCATCTGGCCGAGATTTGACGCGGCCGCGGTATGCACCAGCGCCTTATGGCCCTCCCGCCGCATGGTCTCGACCATGCCAAGCGCGGTGAAGGGATTGACGAACCAGGACGCGCCCTCGGCCGCCGAGGTTCCGGCCGGCAGCGCCAAGCAGTCGGACGCCTTGATGGTGCGATATTGGGAATACATCGCGCCGCCGATCATCGAGACCGTCTTGCCCATTAGCGCTTTGGCGGCTTCCGACGATCCAGTGATGATGACAATGCCCGCCCCCTCATTGCCGACCGGCATGGATTGATCGAGCCTTCCCGCCATGGCGCGCATGGCCATGTCCGGAACGCGCGCCGTGATCACGGGCTCCTCTCGCGTGCCGGACACTTTGACGGTAGACATATCGGCCGCTCCGAATAGAAGACCGATGTCCGACGGATTGATCGGCGTCGCCTCGACCCGAACCACGACCTCGTCGGCTGAAGGTTCTGGCGTAGGCACACGGAGAAGCGATATTTCAAGTTCGCCGCTTTTCTTGATCAACGAACGCAGTTGCAGGCCGGTCGTGCTGTCGGCACCCATGACATCCCTCCTCGACTTGATCGGTGACGTTGAAAGTATTTTCGTGCCGGACGGCGGTTATGACAGTGTGGCGGTTCAGAAGTCCGCATTATTTGTGCCGGGGGCTCGTCATGCGGACTTCTGAACCAAAGCCACACTAGAACAATAGATTTGCTAGTGTCGTTTCGATTCCGAAGTTCGAAAAGTGGCTCCGAAAAACACTACGAACTTCGGAATCGGGACTCTAGCGCCTTCAAGGCCGCCTTCCCCGCATATTTCGCCTGGCTGCCGAGCTGCTGCTCGATGCGCAGCAATTGGTTGTATTTGGCGGTGCGGTCCGAGCGCGCCAGCGAACCTGTTTTGATTTGCCCA
>DATGJS010000211.1:0-33589 GCA_035295025.1 Bradyrhizobium sp. | reverse complement strand
TGTTGAATGATTTTCAACCCATCGCGCAGCCATTGCACGGCAGAACCTGCGACAAAGATCGAGCCTTCGAGCGCGTAGGCGCGCTTGCCTTTGAACTGATAGGCGATGGTGGTGAGGAGCCTGTTTTTTGAGGCGACCGCTGTGGCGCCGGTGTTGAGCAGCGCGAAACAACCGGTACCGTAGGTGGATTTGATCATGCCCGGCGCAAAGCAAGCCTGCCCGATGGTCGCGGCCTGCTGATCGCCGGCGATCCCCGCAATCGCGATGGCGCCGCCGAATAATTCCGGCGCGGTCTCGCCGAAGCGATGCGAGCAGTCCTTGACTCCCGGCAGCATCGCGCGCGGCACGCCCAGACACTTGAGAAGATCATCGTCCCACCCTCCGGTGTGAATGTTGAACAAAAGCGTGCGCGAGGCATTGGTGGCGTCGGTGGCGTGGACCTTTCCGCCGGTGAGCCGCCACAGGAGATAACAATCGACGGTGCCGAACAGCAATTCGCCGCGCTGCGCGCGCTCCCGCGCGCCCGCAACGTGATCGAGAATCCAGGCCACTTTAGTCCCGGAAAAATAGGGATCGATCATCAGGCCGGTCTTGGCTGTGATGACGGGCTCGTGGCCTTCCGCCTTGAGGCGGGCGCAGATATCGGCGGTGTGGCGGTCCTGCCAGACGATCGCGCGGTGGACGGCTTTTCCGCTTGCGCGCTCCCACACCACAGTGGTCTCGCGCTGATTGGTGATGCCGATGGCGGCGATGTCGTGAGCGCTGACGCCCGCCTTCTTCATCGCCGCGCGGCAAGTGGCGACGGTCGAACTCCAGATATCTTCGGGATCGTGCTCGACCCAGCCCGAGGCCGGAAAGTGTTGCGGAAATTCGGCTTGCGCGATGGCGGCGACCGAAAGGTCCTCGCGAAACACCATGGCGCGCGAGGACGTGGTGCCCTGATCGATAGCCAGCACGAAGGACATGGCGGGTTTTCTACCCCCCTGCCGTAATCACGCCGCCATCCACCACAATGGTCTGCCCGGTCATGAAACTCGATGCATCTGAGCTGAGATAGGCGACCGCGCCCGCGATCTCGTCGGGTTCGCCGATCCGCCGCAACGGCGTGGTGGCGCAACGCTGCTTCAGCCGCACCTCATCTTCCCACAAAGCGCGGGCGAAATCGGTTTTCACCAAGCCCGGCGCCACGCAATTGACGCGTACACCCTTCGGACCCCATTCGCCCGCGAGACTTCGGCACAGCGCGAAATCAGCGGCTTTGGAAATGCCATAGGCGCCGATCACGGTCGAACCGCGCAATCCCCCGATCGATGAGATGATCACGACCGAGCCATTGCCGCGCGCGGCCATCGGCGGAATCGCGAGCGCGCAAAGCCAGAGGTTGCTCTTGACGTTGGAGGCCATGATCTTGTCGAAGGCCTCGTCCTTGATGTCGAGCAGCGGGCCGTAATAGGGGTTCACCGCGGCGTTGCAGACGAGAATATCGACCTTGCCGTAATGGCTGGTTGCGCCCTTCATCAACGCCTCGACCTCGTCGCGGCGCGAGATATTGCAGGCGATGACATGGGCGTCGCCGCCCGCCTTGCGAATGCCTTGGGCGACTTCCTCGCAGGCTTCCGCCTTGCGCGAGGAGATCACCACCTTGGCGCCGAGCTTGGCGAGAAGTTCGGCGGAAGAACGGCCGATGCCGCGACTTGAGCCGGTGATGACGGCGACTTTTCCGGTGAGATCGAACGGGGTGGATTTCATAACATTGCCTCCTCTCTTTCGTCATTGCGAGGAGCGAAAGCTCCGAAGCAATCCAGACTTATTTCGTGACCCTGGATTGCTTCGCGGAGCCTATCATCGGGCGCGCATTCGCGCGACCCGTTGGCTCGCAATGACAGTTACGGTTATACCAGCCCGCCGCTCTCGGTGACGCGGCGCAGATGATATTCGGTATCGCCGAAAATGTTTTCGATCATGGTCAGGCGTTTGAAATAATGCCCAATCTTCGCCTCCATGGTCATGCCGATGCCGCCGTGAAGCTGAATCGATTGCTGGCCGACGAATTTGGCGGATTTACCGATCTGCACCTTGGCGGCGGCGACCGAGGTGGCGCGCTCTTTGGCGTTTTCGAAATCGCAGGCCATGGCCGCAAACATCGACATCGAGCGCGCCTGTTCGAGCGCGACGAACATGTCGGCGGCGCGATGCTGCAAGGTCTGGAAACTGCCGATCGGCACGCCGAATTGCTTGCGCGTCTTTAAGTATTCGACGGTGGCCTTCAGCGATTCATCCATCAGGCCTACGGCTTCGGCGCAAAGCGCCGCGCGCGCCTCATCGACCGCGCGCTCGATCAGCGGCAGGCCATTTTCCGCGTCGCCGATTGCGGCTTCGTTTCCGACTTCGACCCCGGTAAAGGTGATGTCGGCGGCATGTAGCCCGTCTTGCGTCGGGTAGGCTTTCTTGGCGATGCCCTTGGCGCCGGCCGGCACCAGGAAAACGCCGATGCCATCGACCTCGCGCTGGCGGCCTCGCGTGCGCGCGGTGACGATCAAAGTGTCGGCGGCCTCGCCGTTGAGCACGACGAATTTTTCGCCGTCGATCACCCAGCCGCCGCCCTTTTTCTTGGCGGAAGTTGCGACATCGAACAGATCGTAACGCGAATTTTTCTC
Source organism: Bradyrhizobium sp. (assembly GCA_035295025.1). Classification (GTDB taxonomy): domain Bacteria; phylum Pseudomonadota; class Alphaproteobacteria; order Rhizobiales; family Xanthobacteraceae; genus Bradyrhizobium. The sequence goes on along the minus strand of DATGJS010000211.1, from coordinate 30,932 downwards.
CAACTGCGCAAAGGCAAAGGTCTTGGTGCCATCGATGATGGAGGGAATATGCGCTTGCTTCTGCGCAGGCGTGCCGCCATGACGCAACAGGCCGCCCGCGATCACCACGGTCGCCAGATAGGGTTCGATCACGAGCGCGCGGCCCAAAGCCTCCATCACAATCATGGTTTCGACCGCGCCGGCGCCGAAGCCGCCATCTGCTTCGGAGAAAGGCAGGCCGAGCAGGCCCTGTTCGGCGAACCGGCTCCAGATCGCCCGGCTCCAGCCGCCCTTTTCGTTCATATATTTCTTGCGTGAATCGAAATCGTAGGCGTCGCCCAAAAGGCCCTCGACGCTCTCCTTGAGAAGCCGCTGCTCCTCCGACAAATCGAAATCCATCTTATGTATTCCTCATAGGCGATCTATCCATTTCGTCTTTCCGGGATGCGCCCTCTTGGGCGCAGGCCCGGAATCCATTCCTCAACACAACCCGCGGCAAAATGGATTCCGGGCTCGCCTTTCAGGCGCCCCGGAATGACGTCATAACCCCAGCACCGCCTTGGTGATGATGTTGCGCTGAATTTCATTCGAGCCGCCATAGATCGAAACCTTGCGGTTGTTGAAATAGCTCGGCGCGATTTGCGCGGTCCACTCCATCGCTTCGTTCGAACCATCGTCGCCATGCTCGTCAAAGGGCGCGGCGAACGGGCCGATCACTTCCATCAGAAGCTCGGTGGTGGCCTGCTGGATTTCCGAGCCTTTGATCTTCAAGACCGAGGATGCCGGATTGGGTTTGCCCTTGCCGTGCTTGCCCTCATCCGCGACCACGCGCAACTGTGTAAGCTCAAGCGCCTTGAGCTCGATCTCGACCGCGGCGAGCTTCTCGCGAAAGGCGCGGTCTTCCAGCACCGGGCGGCCACCGGCCTCGACCTTGGAAGCCAGATCCTTGATGCGGCGAATCCGCTCCTTGGAGATGCCGACCCGCGCGATGCCGGTGCGCTCATTGCCGAGCAGGAATTTGGCGTAGTCCCACCCCTTGTTTTCCTCGCCGACGAGATTTTCAACCGGCACCTCGACATCGTCGAAGAACACCTCGTTGACCTCGTAACCACCGTCGATCGTCTGAATCGGACGCACCGTGATGCCTTTCGATTTCATGTCGATCAGGATGAAGGAAATCCCGGTCTGCTTCTTGGCCGAAGGGTCCGTGCGGCACAGGCAGAAAATCATGTCGGCATGCTGGGCGAGCGTGGTCCAGGTCTTCTGGCCGTTGATGATGTATTTATCGCCCTTGCGCTCGGCCTTGGTCTTCAGCGAGGCGAGATCGGAGCCGGAGCCGGGCTCGGAGAAGCCCTGGCACCACCAATCCTCGACATTGGCGATGCGCGGCAGATAATGCTTCTTCTGCTGCTCGTTGCCGAAGGTGTAAATCACCGGACCGACCATGCTGACGCCGAAGGCAAGCGGCGGCGGCGCCGGATGCATCTGAAGCTCTTCGTTGAAAATATAATGCTGCACCGAGCTCCAGCCGGTGCCGCCATATTCTCTCGGCCAGTGCGTCACACCCCACCCCTTCTTGTTCAGGATGCGCCACCAAGTGACCATCTCCTCTTTGGTGAGATGACGGCCCTCGACGATTTTCTGCCGCGTCGCCGCCGGCACATGGTCCCGGAAGAAGGCCCGCACCTCATCGCGAAACGCCATTTCTTCCTTGCTGAAAGCGAGATCCATTGGATTCTCCTGTGAAGCGAATAAATTGCCTTACTCGGAATCCCGGCTTGCGCGCACTGACGCTCGCTTGTCCGGGACGATCAAGATCAATGCACCACCTCGAACAAGCCGGCCGCCCCCATGCCGCCGCCGACGCACATCGTCACCACGGCGTATTTCGCCTTGCGGCGGCGGCCTTCGATCAACGCATGGCCGGTGAGCCGCGCCCCCGACATGCCGTAGGGATGGCCGACCGCGATGGCGCCGCCATTGACGTTGATCTTGTCGGGATCGATGCCGAGCCTGTCGCGGCAATAAAGCACCTGCACGGCAAACGCCTCGTTCAATTCCCACAGATCGATGTCGTCGACCTTCAGCCCATGCCGCTTGAGCAGCCGCGGCACCGCGAAGACTGGCCCGATGCCCATCTCGTCCGGCTCGCAGCCGGCGGCGACAAAGCCGCGAAAAATGCCGAGCGGCTTCAATCCGCGCTTTGAGGCCTCCTTGTCGCTCATGATCACGGAAGCGCTGGCGCCATCCGACAATTGGCTGGCATTGCCGGCGGTGATGCTAAAACCTTCGCCGCGCACCGGCTTTAAGCTGGCCAACCCCTCGGCCGACGTATCCGGCCGCGGCCCTTCATCCTTCGACAGCGTGATCTCTTTGAAGGAGATTTCGCCGGTGGCTTTATCGGCGACGCCCATCATGGTGGTGATGGCGGCGAGTTCGTCGTTGAACTTGCCGCCTTGCTGGGCGGCGGCGACGCGGCGCTGGCTCTCCAGAGAATATTCGTCCTGCCGCTCGCGCGAAATGCCGTAACGCTTCGCCACGACCTCAGCGGTGTCGATCATCGGCATATAGACTTCGCCTTTGATCTTGAGCAGCGCCGGGTCTTGGGTATGAAATTTATTGGCGTGGTCGTTCTGCACGAGGCTGATCGATTCGCCGCCGCCGCCGACCGCGATCTCGACGCCGTCGAAAATCACCGAGCGCGCGGCGAGCGCAATCGCCTGCAAGCCCGAGGCGCATTGCCGGTCGATCGTGGTGCCGCCGACCGTCACTGGAAGCCCGGCGCGCAACAACGCCTTGCGCGCGATGTTGCCGCCGGTCGAACCTTGCTGCAAGGCGGCGCCCATCACCACATCCTCGACTTCGCCAGGATCGATCTTCGCGCGCGCCACCGCCGCCCCAATGGCGTGACCAAGCAGTGTCGCACCCTCGGTGGCGTTGAGCGCGCCGCGATAGGCCTTGCCGATCGGGGTGCGGGCGGTGGAAACGATGACGGCCTCGGTCATGAGCGACCTCCTGTTGCGAATTGTTGGTGTCTTTCAGGTTGCGGGCGCCCCACGATCTGCTGGCGCAATTCATGGCGCGAAAGCTTGCCGACCGGCGTGCGCGGCAATTCATCGACGAATTCGAGCGCGGCGGGAATTTCATGCCTGCCGAGCTTGCCGGCGAGAAACACCTTGAGCTCATCGAGCGAAAAACCCTTGGCCCCGCCGCGCAATTTGACGAACGCTTTGGCCGCCTCGCCGCGGTAATCGTCCGATATTCCGATCACGATCACCTCCTGCACGCTTGCGTGTTCGTAAATCGCCTGCTCGATCATCTGCGGATAGACGTTGAAGCCACCGGAGATGATCATGTCCTTCTTGCGATCGACCAGATAAAAATACCCGTCGGTATCCATGTAACCGATGTCGCCGGTGAGAAACCGGCCGCCGGCAAAGGCCTGCGCGGTTTCCTCTCGCCTGTTCCAATAACCCTTGGTGACGTTCGGCCCCTTGATGCGTACCTCGCCGATCTCGCCCGGCAGTAAAACTTTGCGGGGGTCGTCGAGCGCGACCACGTCCATCTCGATGCCGGGCAGCATCAACCCGATCGAACCGGGCTTGTCCGGCCCTTGTTGCGGATGGCCGGTGCCGGGCGAACAGGTCTCGGTCATGCCCCAGCCGCTTTTTAATTTCATATTGGTTTTGCGCTCGAAAATCTTGGCGACTTCGACCGGCAGCGGCGCGCCACCGGATCCGCAATTGACCAGCGAGGACATATCGCGCTTGTCGAGATCGGGAAGGCTTGCGATCGCGATCCACATGGTGGGAACACCGGGGAACATGGTGGCGCGCTTGACCTCGATGTCGTGCATCACGGCCTGAACGTCGAAGCGCTGATGCAGCGAAATCAAATGGCCGCGCCGGATCGAGGACAACAGCACCACGGTCAGCGCGTAAATATGAAACAGCGGCAACACGCAAATCACCCGCTCGATCGCATGGCGCTCGGCCCGCGCGGGCCGACCCCAGACATCATAGATCGATACCGCGGAGGTCAAATTGCCGTGGCTGAGCATCGCGCCTTTCGGCAAGCCCGTCGTGCCGCCGGTATATTGCAGCAACGCGATGTCCTCCGGCGTCACCTCGGGCCATCGCGCAGGGCTCGCCGCGCCCTCGACGAATTTCGCAAAAGTGACGATGGCCGGGTGATCCGGAATCGGCGTATGCGGATTGCCGACCGCGCCCCAATGATCGTCCTGGCAAACGACGAGGCGGTCGATCAGGCCTTGATCGAGAAATTTCAGCGCCGTCGGCAGCAAGGTCGCAAGATCGGAGGTCACGAGAATCCGCGCCCCGCTGTCGCTCAATTTATGCGCCAGCGCCCGCTCGCCATCGAGCGGGGAAAGATGGGCGATGCGACAGCCGGCCTTCAACGCGCCGAAAAAATTGATCGGATGATCGGACGAGTTGCCGAGAAACAATGCGACCGTCGCGCCTTTGCCGAAGCCTGCACGCAGGAACGCGACACTTGCGGTTTCCGCAAGCGTCTCCAATTCCGCATAGCCGATCGCGCGGTCGCGGAATTCGATCGCGGCACGCGCGCCAAATTCGCAAGCCGCCTTCGACAAAAGGTCCGGCAGTGTCCCGCATTCCAGCGCATCGTCCCAGCGGACGCCTGGCGGATAAAATTGTTCGCCGGGATGCATATTTCGCCTCACGGCTCGGTGCGCCCCCTCTCCCGTGGGGAGAGGGCTGGGGTGAGGGGGTAAGGACTATCGATAGGCCGTAACCCCTCACCCGGATCGCAAGAGCGATCCGACTTCTCCCAATGGGAGAGGTGAGACCGCGCGCAGGGGAAAATCATCACCTCCATCCCCATCACGCCGCCTTCGCGCTCTCGGCGAGCGCCGCAAAGCTCTTGCCCTCGTCCGCCAGCCGCTTCAGCAACGGCGCCGGCTCCAGCGATGGGTCATTGGTTGCCTTGGCGTAATAGGCCAGGCGGTCGGCGATGTGCTTGAGCCCGACCTGGTCGGCGTAAAACATCGGGCCGCCGCGATAGACCGGCCAGCCATAGCCGTAAAGCCAGATCACATCGATATCGCCTGGACGCGCGGCGATCTTCTCTTCGAGGATTCGCGCGCCTTCATTGATCATCGGATACATCATGCGCTCGAGGATTTCCTCGTCGCTGACGGCGCGGCGCTTGCGCCCGAGTCGCTGCAAGGTCTCCTCGATCAGTTTTTCCACGTCGGGATCCGGCAACGGCGCGCGCGAGCCCGCCTCATATTTGTAATAGCCCTTGCCGGCCTTCTGGCCGAAGCGTCCCGCCTCGCACAAAGCGTCGGCGATTTCCGCCTTGATGCCGCGGTCCTTGCGCGACCGCCAACCGATATCGAGACCTGCGAGATCGCTCATCGCGAACGGCCCCATCGGCATGCCGAATTTCGTCACCACCGCATCGACCTGCTGCGGCAAAGCGCCCTCGAACAGAAGCTTCTCGGCCTGCCTGCCGCGCTGCGCCAGCATGCGATTGCCGACAAAGCCGTCGCAGACACCGACCACCGCCGGAACTTTGGCGATTTTGCGCGCCACCGCGACCGCCGTGGCGAGCACGTCCGGCGCGGTCTTGGCCGCGCGCACGATCTCGCACAGCTTCATCACATTGGCCGGCGAAAAGAAGTGCATGCCGAGCACGTCCTGCGGACGCTTGGTCTCCTTGGCGATCTCGTCGATATTGAGATAGGAGGTGTTGGAGGCGAGCACCGTGCCGGCCTTGGCATATTGGTCGAGCTTGCCGAACACTTCCTTCTTGATCGCCATGGTCTCGAACACCGCCTCGATGATGAGGTCGGCATCTCCAACATGCTCCAAGCCGACGACGCCGTTGATGAGCGCCATCCGCTTGGCGGGCGCATCGGGGGGAATCCCGCCGCGCGCGGCGGTCGCCTCGTAATTCTTCTGCATCACGGCCATGCCGCGCTTGAGCTGCTCCTCGCCGGTCTCGATCAACGTCACAGGGATCCCGGCATTGGCAAACGACATCGCGATGCCGCCACCCATGGTGCCGGCGCCGATGATGGCGACGCGTTCCACCGCGCGCGGCTTGGTGCCATCAGGAACGCCCGCGATCTTGGCCGCCTCGCGCTCGGCAAAAAACGCATAACGCTGCGCCTTGGATTGATCGCCTGCGACCAGCTTGAGGAAACCCTCGCGCTCTTTCTTCAACCCTTCCTCGAAAGGCAGATCGATCGCCGCACCCACCGCGTCGGCCGCGGCAAAGGGCGCTTCCAGCCCGCGGGCTTTCTTCGTCATCGCTGCGACCGCGTTGGTGAAAATCGAACGGTCGGCCTTGGCCGCCGCGAGCTTGCTGTCGTCGTCGCGCAACTTTCGCAAAGGCCGCTTTTCCGCCAGCACCTTGCGGGCAAAGGCTTCCGCGCCTGTGGCAGGGCCTTCGACGATTTCCTCGATCAGACCATTCTTCAAGGCCTCCGACGCCGAAATCGGATCGCCGCCGACGATCATCTTGACCGCGAGTTCCGGACCGACCGCGCGCGGCAGGCGCTGCGTTCCGCCGGCGCCGGGCAGAAGTCCCAATTTCACTTCGGGCAGGCCGAGCCGGGCGTCCTTGGTCGCCACGCGGTAATGGCAGGCGAGCGCGACTTCGAGGCCGCCGCCGAGCGCCGTACCATGAATGGCTGATATCACGGGCTTGGGCGAATTCTCGATCTCGGCCAGCACCTCGTGCAGACTGGGCGATTTCGGCGGTTTGCCGAATTCGGTGATATCGGCGCCGGCGATGAAGGTGCGGCCGGCGCAGGCGAGGACGATCGCCTTGACTTCGGGATCCGCCCCCGCGCGCTTGATGCCGTCGAGGATGCCGCCGCGCACGGCGGCGCTCAGCGCATTCACCGGGGGATTGTCGACCGTGATGACGGCAACCGCGTCATGACGCTCCAGCCTGACCATTTCGCTCACGGCATTCTCCCCTGACACTTGCTCTTGCCGAGCTTTTTTCAAACCCGCGGCACATTCCGCATTGCGAAATTGAATTCCGCATCTTGACAAGGAGGGTTATTTTGAAGCACGTCCCTTGTCAACAAAGTGGCCCCAATGGTCCGGCGGATCTGACATTCGTTTTCTCGCGGTTGCGGTTGAGGCGAATGTCGAATCTACTCGACGAACGGGCAGTGCCGGCGGTAAGCGATGAAGCGTCAAGGCAAGAAAGCGACAGATCGCAGTTTCGTCGTCGCCTTGTCCCGTGGCCTCGACGTGTTGCGCGCATTCCAACCCAATGACGGGCTGCTCGGCAATCAGGAAATCGCCGCGCGCACCAAACTGCCGAAGCCGACGATTTCGCGGCTGACCTATACCCTCACCAAGCTCGGTTACCTGACCCCGGTTCCGCGGTTCGAGAAATATCAACTCGCGCCCGCCGCGATGGCGCTGGGTTATGCGGCGCTGACCAATCTCGGCGTCCGGCATTTGTCGGAGCCCTATCGCGAAGAATTGATGCGCGAGACCGGCGGGGCGGTCGCGATCGGCGGCCGAGACCGCCTCAGCATGATCTATTTCGGCCAGAGCCGGGGCATGACCATCGGCGTGCAATTGGACGTCGGCTCGCGCATTCCGATTGCCACCACCGCGATGGGGCGCGCCTATCTCTGGGCGCTGGCCGAGGAAGAACGCGCCGAATTGCTGCGCGAGCTGCGCGAACATTACGGCGCGCGCTGGACCAAGATGCGCGACGGCATCGAGCGCGCCGGGGAAACCACGGCCAAATACGGCTTCGCGATCTCGGCCGGCGAATGGCATGACGATATTGCCGCCGTCGGCGTAGCACTAAAGCTTAATGACGGAACCGGCCCTTATGCGTTTAACTGTGGCGCGCCCGCCTTCCGTTTTACGGAAGACCGGCTGCGTAACGATATCGGGCCGCGTTTGGTCGCCATGGTGCGTGATATTGAATCCGCCCTCGGCGGGGTGGCGCCATCAAGAAAAGAAAAAGAAGAAAGCAAAAAAATGAGAGCGGGAGGGAAAGTTGCGCGTGTGGTCGAGGGGATGCGATAGCCTTCGCGGTTGCGATCCGGTTCAAGCGCGCGGCGATCGCCGCGCGACGATCGTCCCATGCGGGGCGAAATGACGCAGCTCCAAACGAGGCCCTCATTCTCGCAGCTTGCGGTGCGCGACGTCAGCGTCGTCTTCGGCGGCATCGTCGCCCTGAACGGTGTCTCGTTCGACCTGCATCAAGGGCAGATTTTGGGCCTGATCGGGCCCAACGGCGCCGGCAAGACCACGCTCTTCAACTGCTTAAGCCGGCTTTATCAGCCGAGTGCCGGCGACATTTTGCTGGAAGGCGAAAGCATATTGAGGCGCCCGCCGCACCGGATCGCCGAAATCGGCATTGGGCGCACCTTTCAGAACGTGGCGCTGTTCGCCAATCTCTCCGTACTCGATAATGTCCGCATCGGCGCTCACGCGCGAACCCAAAGCGACATTCTCAGCGACGCGCTGAGGCTTCCCCGGGTTCGCCAAGCGGAAGCTGAACTCAACGCGCGCGTTCACGACATCCTCGACTATCTCGATCTCGAAGAGGTCGCCCACACCACCGTTTCGGGCCTGCCCTTCGGCACCCAAAAACGCGTCGAACTGGCGCGCGCGCTTGCCTCCGATCCGAAAATCCTGCTGCTCGACGAGCCCGCCGGCGGCCTCAACCACGAAGAGGTTCATGCGCTCGGCGCACTCATCAAACGCATCCGCGACGACCGCAAGGTAACGGTGTTGCTGGTCGAGCATCACATGGGACTTGTGATGTCGATCGCCGATCATGTGGTCGCCTTGAATTTCGGCCGCAAGCTCGCCGAGGGCCCTCCCGCCTTTGTTCAAGCCGACCCCGACGTCATCAAAGCCTATCTCGGGAGCAAGGACCAATGACGGCGCTGCTCAACATCAAGGCGCTGAATGCCTATTACGGTCAGGTGCAGGCGCTGCACGGCCTCGAATTCACCCTTCGAGAAGGCAGCGTGACGACGCTGCTCGGGGCCAATGGCGCCGGCAAGACCACGACCTTGCGCGCGATCTGCAACATGGTGCGCACTTCGGGCGCGATCGAATTCAACGGCGCGTCCTTATCCAGCCGCTCGACGGAAAACATCGTTCGCCTCGGCATCGCCCATGTGCCGCAGGGCCGCGGCACCTTTACCACCATGACGGTGGAGGAAAACCTCCAGCTCGGCGCCATCACGCGCGGCGACCGGACGGCGGTCATCTCCGACATCGAGCGCATGTATGTGCATTTCCCCGTCCTCAAGCAACGCCACACCCAACAGGCGGGCACGCTGTCCGGCGGTGAGCAGCAGATGCTGGCGGTCGCCCGCGCGCTGATGCTGCGGCCGCGGTTGATGCTGCTCGATGAGCCGTCCTTTGGGCTCGCACCTTTGATCGTGCGCGACCTGTTCAAGATTCTCGGCAAGATCAACCGCGAGGAAAAGGTCACGATCCTGGTGGTCGAGCAGAACGCGCAACTGGCGCTGGAACTGGCCGACCATGCCTATGTCATCGAAACCGGCCGGATCGTGATGTCGGGCAGCGCGAACGAAATTGCGAATAACGAAGACGTCCGGAAATCCTATCTGGGATATTGAAGGGTTTAGGCCATGGAGCTTTTCACCAATCAGATCCTGGCCGGCATCGCCACCGGCGCCATCTATGCCTGCATGGCGCTCGCGGTTGTCATGATCTATCAGGCGATCGACCATCTCAATTTCGCGCAAGGCGAAATGGCGATGTTCTCGACCTTCGTTTCCTGGCAATTGATGCAATGGGGCGTGCCCTATTGGGGCGCCTTTCTGCTCACGCTGGTTTTCTCCTTTGCAGGCGGCATCGCGATCGAACGGCTGTTGTTCAAGCCGCTGGCGAAAGCGCCGATCCTGACCAATGTCGCCGGCTTCATCGCGCTGTTTGCCATCATCAACAGCGTGGCCGGCCTGATCTGGGACTTCACCATCAAGCAATATCCGACGCCGTTCGGCTCCGCGCCCTTTCTCGGCAGCCAACTGATTTCCACCCATCAGGCCGGCATGATCGGCGTCACGGTGCTGCTTCTGATCGCGCTTTATGTTTTCTTTCGCTTCACGCGGATCGGCCTTGCGATGCGCGCGGCCGCCTCCGTTCCCGAATCGGCCCGGCTGGTCGGGATCAACACCTCCTGGATGATCGCGCTTGGCTGGGGCATGGCGGCGGCGATCGGCTCCATCGCCGGCATGCTGATCGCGCCGGTGGTGTTCCTCGAACCCAACATGATGGGCGGCGTGCTGATTTACGGCTTTGCCGCCGCCGTGCTCGGCGGCCTGACCAGCCCGTTCGGCGCCGTGGTCGGCGGCTTTTTGGTCGGCATTTTCGAAAATCTCGCCGGCACCTACATCCCCGGCATCGGCAATGAATTGAAATTGCCGATCGCGCTGGCGCTGATCATCACGGTATTGGTCGTCAAACCGGCGGGCCTGTTCGGTCGGCCGATCATCAAGCGGGTCTGAACATGAGCGCCGCGCAGGAAGTCGCAAACGAAATCGCCGTCGAGGCCGTTCCCAAGCGCGCGATGACGCTCGGCGCCGGCACGTCGCTATTGGTGCTGGCGCTGTTGATCGTCGTGCCGCTGTTTGTGAAGAACTTCATCATCTTCCAGATGACGATGCTGCTGATCTACGGCCTCGCCGTTTTGGCGCTCAACATCCTGACCGGGGGCAGCGGGCAATTTTCGCTCGGACAAAGCGCCTTTTACGCGGTCGGCGCCTACACCTCGGCGATCCTGATGGAACATGTCGGGATGAACTACGCGCTGACGCTGCCGATCGCGGGGCTGATTTGCTTTGCGTTCGGCTTTCTGTTCGGCCAACCGGCGCTGCGCCTTTCCGGCGTCTATCTGGCGCTGGCGACCTTCGCGCTCGCCACCGCGATGCCGCAGCTGCTCAAGCTCGGCTATGTCGAGAAATGGACCGGCGGGGTGCAAGGGCTTGTGGTGACCAAGCCGGACGCGCCGTTCGGCCTGCCGATGTCGCAAGACATGTGGCTCTATTACTTCACGCTCGCGGTCACGATCGCGATCTATGTTTTTTCCGTGAACCTGTTGCGGTCGCGCTCGGGCCGCGCCTTCATGGCGATCCGCGACAATGAAATCGCGGCTTCCGCCATGGGCATCGACGTAGCGTTGTACAAGACGCTGGCGTTCGGCGTCTCGGCGGCCGTCACCGGCATCGCCGGCGGCCTCGGCGCGATCGCCGTGCAATTCGTCGCCCCCGACGGCTACACCATCACGCTTGCGATTTCGCTGTTTCTCGGCATGGTGGTCGGCGGCGTCGGCTGGCTGCCCGGATCGATCGTCGGCTCCGCCTTTATCATCTTTGTGCCGAACATCGCCGAAGGCGTGTCCAAAGGGCTTTCCGGCGCCGTGTTCGGCATTATCCTGTTTCTCGTCATCTTCCTGGTGCCGCATGGCGCAAGGCAAGTCGCTCTTCTCGCCCAACATCTGCTCGGCCAATTCAAGAAACGCTAAGGAGGAAAAATGCGTTTACGACGGAAATTGCTGATCGCCGCGGTAACAACAAGCGCGATCGCGTTCGCGGCAACCGACGGCGCCTTGGCGCAGAAGAAATACGATACCGGCGCCAGCGACACCGAAATCAAGATCGGCAACATCATGCCCTATAGCGGGCCGGCTTCCGCCTATGGCGTGATCGGTAAGACCGAAGCCGCCTATTTCAACAAGATCAATGCCGAGGGCGGCATCAACGGCCGCAAGATCGCATTCATTACCTATGACGATGGTTACAACCCGGCCAAAGCGATCGAGCAGGCACGCAAGCTTGTCGAGAGCGACGAGGTTCTGTTCATTTTCAATCCGCTCGGCACCGCCTCGAACAGCGCGATCCAGAAATACATGAACGCCAAGAAGGTACCGCAGCTCTTTGTCGCCACCGGCGCCACCAAATGGAACGATCCCAAGGGCTTTCCGTGGACCATGGGTTGGCAGCCCGCTTATCAAAGCGAGGCGCGGATCTACGCCAAATATCTGTTGAAGGAGAAGCCCGACGCGAAGATCTCGGTGCTTTATCAAAATGACGATTTCGGCAAGGATTATCTCAAGGGCCTGAAGGAAAGCCTCGGCGCCAAGGCCTCCATGATCATGGCGGAGGAAAGCTACGAGTCCTCGGAGCCGACGATCGATAGCCATGTCGTCAAGCTCAAGGCCTCCGGCGCCGATGTCTTCATCAGCATCACCACGCCGAAATTCGCAGCCCAAGCGATCAAGAAACTCGCCGAGATGGATTGGAAGCCGCTGCACATCGTGTCCAACGTTTCGGCCTCGGTCGGCAGCGTGATCAAGCCGGCGGGATTTGAGAATTCCCAAGGCATCCTCTCGGCCGCCTATGCCAAGGATGGTGCCGATCCGCAATGGGACAACGATCCGGGCATGAAGAAATTCCTGGAGTTCCTCGCCAAATATGAACCCGACGGCAACAAGCTCGACGGCTCGGTAGTGTATGGCTATGGGGCCGCGCAAACCCTAGTGAAGGTGCTTCAGATGTGCGGCGACAATCTCACCCGCGAGAATGTGATGAAACAGGCGGCACACCTGAAAGATTTCGCGCCCGATACGCTGTTGCCTGGTGTCACCATCAACACCTCGCCGACCGATTTTGCCCCGATCAAGCAGCTCCAGATGATGCGGTTCAAGGGCGAGAAGTGGGAACTGTTCGGCGACATCATCAGCGGCGAATTGAGCAACTGATTATATATCGGAGCCACGGCGGATCGCCACAGAACCCTTAACGCCGCCTCTGAAAAGCCTACTAAAGCAGCAGCCCCTCGCGATGAAGCGAAGGGCTTTTTCTTGTGAGCCAACCGGCAAAATGATACTTAAAGCGGTATCATTAAGAGCTTTCGATCAAGAAGGCCGGTCAAGCCCACACGCATCACGACCAAGAGGGAGAACGTCATGGCTGTTTTCGCCAACAGAATTGCCGTCGTGTCCGCTGCCGCCTTTGCCTTTCTCGCCGGATTGAACAGCAGCGCGCTGGCGCAGAAGAAATACGATACCGGCGCCAGCGATACCGAAATCAAGATCGGCAACATCATGCCCTATAGCGGACCGGCTTCCGCTTACGGCGTGATCGGCAAGACCGAGGCCGCCTATTTCAAAAAGATCAACGATGCCGGCGGCATCAACGGCCGCAAGATCAACTTCATCAGCTATGATGACGGCTATAGCCCGCCCAAAACCTTCGAGCAGGCGCGCAAGCTCGTCGAAAGCGACGAGGTTCTGTTCATCTTCAATTCGCTCGGCACCCCGCCCAATTCGGCGATCCACAAATATATGAATGCCAAGAAGGTGCCGCAGCTCTTTGTCGCCACCGGCGCGACCAAATGGAACGATCCGAAAGATTTTCCGTGGACCATGGGCTGGTAGCCGAGCTACCAGAGCGAGGCGCGGATCTACGCCAAATATATCCTCAAGGAGAAGCCGGGCGCCAAGATCGCCGTGCTCTATCAAAACGACGATTACGGCAAGGATTATTTGAAGGGCCTGAAGGACGGCCTTGGCGAGAAGGCCGCGTCCATGATCGTGGCCGAGGAAAGCTTCGAGACCACGGAGCCGACCATCGACAATCATGTCGTGAAGCTCAAATCGACCGGCGCCGACATTTTCTTCGATATCGCCACGCCGAAATTCGCCGCACAAGCCATCAAGAAAGTGGCGGAGATCGAGTGGAAGCCGCTGCATATTCTCAATAACGTCTCGGCTTCGGTCGGCAGCGTCATCCAGCCAGCCGGCTACGAAAACGCGCAAGGCATCATTTCGGCCGCCTACCTCAAGGACGTCTCCGACCCCCAATGGGACAACGATCCCGGCATGAAGCAGTTTTTGGATTTCCTCGCCAAGGATTTTCCGGAAGGCAACAAGCTCGACGGTTCGGTGGAGGTCGGTTATGGCGTGGTTCAGACCGTCGTTCAGGTTCTCAAACAATGCGGCGACAACCTCACCCGTGAGAACATCATGAAGCAGGCGGCGAATTTGAAGGATTTCCGCACCGAAGTGCTGTTGCCGGGTATCAAGATCAATACCTCGCCGGCCCATTTCGCCCCGATCAGCCAGCTTCAGCTACAGGTGTTCAAGGGCGAGCGCTGGGTCTTGTTCGGCGACATCATCAGCGGCGAAGTCGGGGGATGAGAGGACACGCTTTTTGGCCCCCCCGCGGGACCTCTCGCGGGGGGTTTTCTTTTGCCGCCAAGGGGTGGATAACGCCCCGTCCATTTCATCTTCAATCCAACACCATCGAGCAAAATGACCGATCGACGTCCCCTTCTGCGTGCGATTTTCGATGCGGCGGTTGACGCCGCGCATCCGGATGTCGTGCTATCGGCGCACCTACCTCCGATGCCGAAAGGCCGCATCATCTGCCTTGCCGCCGGTAAGGGCGCCGCCGCGATGGCGGCAGCCAGCGAACGGCATTATCTCGATACGCTGAAACTCGATCCCGCGCGCCTGTCGGGCTTGGCCACCACGCGCCACGGCCATGGCGTGCCGACGCGGCGGATCAAAATCGTCGAAGCCGGCCACCCGGTACCTGACGAAGCGGGCCTGAAGGCCGCCGATGAGACGCTTGCGCTGGCGCACGCGGCGGGCGCGGACGATCTTCTGCTGGTGCTGCTGTCGGGCGGCGGCTCGGCCAACTGGATCGCGCCGGCCGACGGCGTTTCATTCACCGAGAAGCAACAGGTGACGCGCGCGCTGTTGCGCTCGGGCGCGCCGATCGGGGAAATCAACACGGTCCGCAAGCATTTGTCGCGGATCAAGGGAGGCCGGCTGGCGCGCGCCGGGCAACGCGCCGAAATCGTCACGCTCGCGATTTCGGACGTGCCGCATGACGATCCTTCCGCGATCGCTTCGGGGCCGACGGTGCCCGATGCGACGACGCTTGCGGATGCGCGCGCCATCGTCGCCAAATATCGCCTTGATCTGGGCGAGGCCGTCCGCCGCGCGCTCGACGATCCCAACAACGAAAGCTGCAAGCCGGGCGATCCGGCCTTCGCCCGCGCGCGGTTCGAATTGATCGCGCGGCCGAAGGCTTCGCTTGAGGCCGCGATCGAAGTCGCGGCGCAGGCCGGCTTTGCCATCATCGACCTCGGCGCCGATCTCGAAGGCGAAGCGCGTGAGGTCGCCGCCGATCATGCCCGCCTGGCATTGAAAGCCCGCGCCGAGGGCAAGCGCGTCGCGATCCTTTCGGGCGGCGAACTCACCGTGACCGTGCGCGGCAATGGACGTGGCGGCCCGAACCAGGAATACGCGCTGGCGCTCGCCGATCTTCTCAAGGATACCCCCGATATTTCGGCGCTGGCGGCCGATACCGACGGCGCCGATGGCGGCGCCGGCAGCGCTGGGGATCCCGCGGGCGCCATCATCGATCGCGCGACGTTTGCGAAAATGAAATCGCGCGCGCTCGACCCGAAGGCCTATCTCGAAAATAACGATGCGACCGCGTTCTTCATCGCCACCGGCGACCTGCTGCTTACCGGCCCGACACTGACCAATGTCAACGATATCAGGGTGATTTTGGTGGAATGATAAGTCGCGTATCGTTGTTTTGACGCGTTTTCTTCACGCGAACCGGCATCCGCTTCGCTCGAAACGCTCCGGTTTATTTCGGCGCCATGCGCAGCGAGGCATCGAGCCGCACCACCTCACCATTGAGGTAAGCGTTGTCGATCATCTGCATCACCAGCGAGGCGAATTCGTTGGGATCGCCAAGACGGCGCGGAAAGGGAATGGCGGCGGCAAGCGAATCCTGGGCCTCCTGCGGCAGGCTGGCCAACAATGGCGTCAAGAACAGACCCGGCGCGATCGCCAGCACGCGAATACCGAACTGCGCGCATTCGCGCGCGATCGGGAGCGTCATCGCGACAATCCCGCCTTTCGACGCCGCATAGGCGGCTTGCCCGATCTGGCCATCATAGGCGGCGATCGACGCGGTCGAAATCACCACCCCGCGCTCGCCGCTCGAAAGCGGTTCCAGCTTGGACATCTCGGCGGCAGCCAGCCGCAGCATGTTGAACGAGCCGATCAAATTGATTCTGATCACACGGTCGAAATCGGCAAGCGCCATCGGCCCCTCGCGGCCGATCACGCGTTTGGCGACGCCGATCCCGGCGCAATTGATCAAGATTCGCGCCGGGCCATGGGCTTTCGCGGCGGTTACCACCGCGGCCTCCGCCGAGGCCGCCTCCGCCACGTCGCAGGCAATTGCGACCCCGCCGATTTCGGCGGCCACCGCCTTGGCGAGCTCGGCGTTGAGATCGCACACCGCGACCTTGGCGCCTGCTTTCGCCAATCGTCGCGCGGTCGCCGCGCCCAGTCCCGACGCGCCGCCGGTGACGATCGCGACCTGACCCTTCAACTGCATGACCGCCTCCTTGCGTGGTTTCTAATGCGCGATCATCTGTTGCGGCAACCAAGTCGCCAAAAGCGGAAACGCAATCAGAATGATCAGGCGAATGATGTCGGTGGCGACAAAGGGAAGAACGCCCTTGAAGATCGTGGTGAAGGACACGTCCTTGACCACGCTTTTGATGACGAAGACATTCATGCCGACGGGGGGATGAATCAACCCTAATTCGACCGTCATCACGATGATCACGCCAAACCAAATCGGATCGAAACCGAGCTGGGTCACGACCGGAAAAATGATCGGCACGGTCAGGATGATCATCGCCATCGCGTCCATCAGGCAACCGAGCACCAAATACATCACCATGATCAACGCGAGCACGCCATAACTGCCGAGGCCGAGCCCGGTGAGGAATTCGGTGACCTTTTGCGGGGTCTGCGTCACGGTGAGGAAGTAGCCGAAGATCAAGGCGCCGATCAGCACGGTGAACACGGCCGCCGCCGTGCGGGTCGCCTGCAACAAGGAGGCGAGAATCTTCTTTCGATCGAGCCGGCCGGTCAAAACGCCGATCAGGAAAGCACCGGTCGCGCCGACGCCGCCGGCCTCCGTCGGGGTAAAGCGCGGCAGAAACGGCAAGCCGTAAAGCCCGCCGATCACAAAAATGAACAGCAATGCTGGCGCCCAGATGTCCTTCAGCCCGACGAAGCGCTCGCGCCATGTCGTGGTGTTTCCCTTGGGCAAAAAGTCGGGGCGGAAATAACCGATCAGCGCGATGGTGATCATGTACATGGTCATCGCGAGCAGGCCCGGAATGATGCCGGCCATGAATAATTTGCCGATGTCCTGTTCGGTGATGATGCCGTAGACCGCAAGCACCGTCGAAGGCGGCAACATCGCGCCCAACGTGCCGCCGGCCGCGATCACGCCGGTGGCAAAGGATTGCGGGTAGCCAAAACGCCGCATTTCCGGATAAGCCACGGCCGAGAACGTCGCGGCGGTCGCGACCGACGAGCCACAGATCGCGGCAAAGCCGCCGCAAGCCGCGACGGTCGCAATGCCAAGACCGCCGCGCAGGTGCCCGACAAAACCATTGGCGGCGCGGAACAGATCGCGGCTCATCCCGGAATGGCTGACCAGCGTGCCCATCAGCAAAAACATCGGGATGACGCCGAACGTATAATCGGTCACCGTGCGCATCGAAGTCTGGCCGACCAGTTTCAGCGCCGGCGTGCCGCCGACGAGATAACCAAAGCCGGAGACACCGACGAGGCCCATCGCCATGCCGACCGGCACGCGCAACAGCATCAGAAAAAACAGCGCGACAAATCCAAGGATAGCGACCGCGTCCGTGCTCATGGCGCGCTTACTCCGTGGCCTTTAGCTGGGGATCGTGCATCTCTTCGGGATGGAAGATCAGCCGATAGGTGCGGATCGCGATCAGAAGCACGGCGGAGACATCGCCAATCCAGGCCACCGCGAAAAACGGCCAGGTCGGCATGTGTAAATCGAAGGTCGTGACGTGGTCCTGATAGGTGCCGCGCACCTTGTCGAACAGTGTCCAGGTCTGCACGCTCACCACGAACAGAAGCACGAGCGTCGCAAACACGTCGATCATGCGTTGATGTCGCGGACCGACATTGCCCCAGATGAGATCGACGGTGATGTGGGTGCCGCGATAGCTCGTCGCCGCGATGCCCCAGAAGATCAGAATACCGAGCAGCAGCCGGCCGATATCGAAGGAATCCGGAATCGAATAGCTGAAGAGATTGCGCAAGAGAACCGCGACGAAAATATTGACGGCGACGATGCCGACAAAGCCGGCCGCGATCCATTCGATCGTATCGATAAACCGATCCATGAAACTGCGCGTCATGTCCGCTCCAAACCGGCCATTCGAACGAGAGGGGAATTGAAAGGCCCGGCGGGAGTATCCGCCGCGCCATGGTGCAAAACGCGCTTACGGCGTGAGAGCGTTATATTTGGCGAGCGAGGCGCGCAAATCGGCGAGCGCGGCGTCGGGATCGACGCCCACCTTGCGAACGCCCTCGCCCCAGGTCTTGATCAACGGTTCGGAGGCCTTCTTCCACAGCGCGGTCTGCTCTGGCGTCAGCGGATAGACGTCGTGACCCGCTTCCGCCTTGACCTTGTCGATACCGGCGTCTTCGAATTTGCCCCAGGGTTCGCCGACCCGCCCCGACGCCTCGGTATTGCAATTGTCATCGATCGCTTTCTTCTGCCGCTCCGACATCTGGTTATATTTGTCCCTGTTCATGACAAAGGCAAAGGTGGTGACGTAAAGCGGGGCCTCCATGTGAAACTTCGTCACCTTGTCGATACCGAACAACACCAGCGATCCCCATGGAAAGGTGACGGCGTCCGCGACCCCGCGCTCAATGATGTCGCGCACTTCCGGTGCCGAGGATTGCACATTGGTGCCGCCGAGCAGCGTGACGAAATTGGCGATCGTGGCGTCGGCGGGGCGTATCTTCATGCCCTTGATGTCGTCCGGCACGACGATCTTCTTGGTGCGCGAGTGAAACGACGACGGCGCGTGGATGAAGGCGAGACAGAACTTGACGTCCTTCATCTCGGTCTCGGCATATTTGCGGTACCACGCGTCCAATGCCATCGAGCCGCCTTTGGCATCTGACATCAGAAGGGGCAATTCACCGGCGCCGATGATCGGGAAGCGGCCCGGTTGGTAACCGGGATTGACATAGGTGACATCGGCGATGCCGTCGCGCGCCATGTCATAATGATCGAAAGCCTTGCCGAGCTGCTGGGCGGGGAAAACTTTCGACTTGATGGTGCCGCCGGATGCTTTCTCGACCGCCGTCCCCCAATCTTCCAGCGCCTTTTGCAATGGATGCGAGGCCGGCACCCAATGCGACAATTTCAGCTCGAAGGTCTTTTCCTGCGCCATCGCGGGCGACAATGACGCCGCCACCAGCAGTGCGAGCACGGCCTTTTTCATCGAACACACTCCCCGGCGGCCAGCGAGCAGCCGCTTCATTTTACTTAACATGTTCTATATATAGCTTAATCCCATTCAAGTCGAGCATAGCGCCACTCACGCTTTCTAGCGCCGCCTAATCTCCCCCGCCGGGTATATATACGAATGACGATCACCCCAGCTTTTGAATTTGAAGTCCTTGTGACGCGGTCGCGGCGATCTTGAAGAGTTCCGATTCTTCGAACTTCAAATTTGCCGCACGAACCGCAAATCTTCTATAGCACCGAGGGGAGTAAGTATTGCGGACAAAAGTCGCCATCATCGGCGCGGGACCCGCGGGCCTGCTGCTCGGCCAATTGCTGCACAGTTTTGGCATCGACAACGTCATCCTGGAGCGTCAAACGCCGGATTACGTGTTGGGCCGCATCCGCGCCGGCCTTCTTGAAGAAGGCACCGTCGCGCTGCTCGATGAAGCCGGCGCCGGCGCGCGCGCGCGCCGCGAGGGCCTGCTTCATGAGGGAATCGAACTTGCCTTCGGCGGCACGCGCCACCGGATCGATTTGCATGCCTTAACCGGCAAGAGCGTGATGATCTACGGCCAGACCGAGGTGACGCGCGATTTGATGCAGGCGCGGCAGGCGGCAGGCCTCACCAGCATCTACGAGGCCGAACACGTCAAGCCGCTCGATTTCGACACCGGCCATCCGCGCGTTTCCTACGTCAAGGATGGCGTGACGCATGACATCGCCTGCGATTTCATTGCCGGCTGCGACGGCTTTCACGGCGTCAGCCGCGCCAGCGTCAAACCGTCGGCGATCGAAACCTTCGAGCGGGTTTACCCGTTCGGCTGGCTTGGGATCTTGTCGGATACCCCGCCCGTCAGCCATGAGCTGATCTATTCGAACCATGAGCGGGGTTTCGCGCTTTGCACCATGCGTTCGACCCACCGCAGCCGCTATTACGTGCAATGCCCGCTCGACGATCACATCGATCAATGGCCGGACGACAGATTCTGGGACGAATTGAAGCGGCGGCTCGACCGGGAAACGGCGGAGGCGCTCGTCACCGGCCCCTCCATTGAAAAGAGCATCGCGCCCTTGCGTAGTTTCGTCGCCGAGCCGATGCGGTTCGGCCGGATGTTTCTCGCCGGCGACGCCGCCCATATCGTGCCGCCGACCGGCGCCAAGGGGCTCAATCTCGCGGCCAGCGACGTGCACTATCTTTCGCAGGCTTTCAGGGAATATTACGGCGAGAAATCCTCCGCCGGCATCGAGCGCTATTCCGAAAAAGCGCTGTTGCGGGTCTGGAAGGCGGTGCGCTTCTCCTGGTGGATGACGGCGATGATGCACCGCTTTCCCGACACGGCGGGCTTTGGCGCGAAAATTCAGCTCGCCGAACTCGATTATGTCATCCATTCAAAGGCGGCGATGACCTCGCTGTCGGAAAATTACGTCGGCCTGCCGTTTTAAAGTACGCTCAAACCGTCAATCGTGGGCATTGTTTTAAGCGATGAAACCCATCATCTTAAACGGCGATGGACCGCGTGGGTCCGAACGGGACCTTTTCCGATGTCAGAAACTCGCATGTTTCCCAGCGACGTTGCGTTCACGCCCGCCGTGAAGGCGATTCAAACCCGCAAAGGATCGCGCGAGGCCTATGCCCATGTCGAGGAGAATGGCGGCTGGCACAGCGAGATCGATGAAAACCTCGCGGCCTTCCTGGCCGAGGCCAACAGCGCCTATTTTGCGACCGCCTCCGCCGACGGCCAACCCTATATTCAGCACCGTGGCGGCCCCAACGGCTTCATCAAGGTGCTCGACAAACATACGCTGGCCTTTGCCGATTACAGCGGCAACCGGCAATACATCACGCAAGGCAATTTGTCGGAGAACCAAAAGGCCTATATTTTCGTGATGGATTACGCCCATCGCCGCCGGGTGAAGCTCTGGGGCGAGGCGCGCGTGATCGAAGACGATGAGGCGCTGCTGCAAGCGCTGATGCCGGCGGGCTACAAAGCGCGGCCCGAACAGGCGATCCTGTTTCGGATCTCCGCCTGGGACACCAATTGCCCGCAGCATATTCCGCAAAAATTCGATGCCGCGGACGTGGCCGCCGCGCTCGCCGCACGCGAGGCCCGCATCAATGAGCTGGAAGCCGAACTCGCCGCCATCAAATCTCATCATGGCAACTGACGTGACATTTTCCGGCGGCGAAAACCCTTGCCAATCCTGCGGCGCCTGTTGCGCCTATTCGGAAAACTGGCCGCGCTTTTCGACCGAAGATGACGCCGCGCTGGATCTCATTCCACAGCGCTTCGTCAACGCGAAACAATCGGGCATGCGCTGCGACGGCGATCGATGTTCGGCGCTTTCGGGCCGAATTGGCGTTGCGACCGCATGCGCGATCTATACGATCCGCCCCGAAGTGTGCCGGACCTGCATGCCGGGCGACGCCGAATGTGCCATGGCGCGGCGGCGGCACGGTTTGCCGCCCATTATGTGATCTTCAGTGACGGCCCTTATGAGCCAGCCATGCCGCAAGGCTCACACGCGAACTCAAACCATGAGGGCTTTCGCGTATTCGGCGAAATTCTCGTCCTCAGGCTCGTCCTCGATCGGCGCGATCGCCGAGAGCGGCTTGGTCGACAGCGTGATCGGCTTGCGGCCGCCGGGAGACAGGGATGGCGCATTGCGTGCCGCCGGCTCGCGGGACAGTGCGTAAAGCGTCGAGCCGACGCGGCCGCCGGCCTGAACCAATTCCTGCTCCGAGCAACTGGCCGCAATCGCCAGCGACAACGAATAAAGATGGCTTCGGCGATAGCAGAACAACGCCAGCATGGCCCGCGCCTCGGGCGAGACGCTCGCCACCAGTTGCGGCAAACCGTGTTCGCTGGCGCGGTACATTTCGCCGAGCAATTCGTCACGGATCGGACAGGAATCGTTCTCGAAGGCGTCGCGGTTTGGAAACATGTGCAGATCCCCCGATGTAGAGGATGCAATGCAAGTCTCTAACGATCCGTTAACCACGTAATGCTACGGGAATCGTGATCACATGGCCGCAACCGGCCATTCGCGCCCCTTTCAGGGTGCGGCCATGAAAACCGACAGGCCAAAGCCGGTCAGATGGTGCAAAGCCTGATCGATCCCGATCAGCGTCCAGAACCAGGGGTGCTTATTTTCCTGCGTGACGCCGCCTCGCGATGCGATGAGACCCTTGCAGCGGTCGATCGTGATGTGGATTGCGAAATCGATCAGAGCCACAAACCAAAACCGGGGCGCGACCGTCAAAATCAGCATCATCGCGACGCCAAGGTGGACGCCGCAATGGGCCAAAAGCGGAAGAAACCAGCCGACCCTTTGATCCTTGCCGATCGCCATCCAGGACGTTTGCAGCACAAAATCGGCGATGACATGCTTGAACGTCAACAACAGCATCCACCCGGTCAATAGACCGAGCGGGATCGATGCGGACAGGGGGGGAAACGACAAACCGGCGTCCTCGATAGATTTGCCAGCGCCCGTGCGGGCCTGACCCTTGTACCATATCGCGGCGAATTCGGTAATGCACCACCACGGCCTGCGAAAAATACGGGATGCGGTTACAAACACGCCACCTGAAGACTCCGCCCGAATGTTGCGTCGAGCAGGCGCCTGACGGCTCGATAGCGAGAAACCGTACTCTGAATAACCGGCGAGGCGAGCGCTGCCTTTGCAATTTACGGTCAAGCGGATATCATGGCGCGCACTTAAATTGTCGTTCTTTCAGAAATAGTTAGAACGCCGTTCACCCACCCGCCGCGGTTTTGCGCGATGGCCACGTGGCGGCCGGGCAACCCCGCGCCATGCCCTTCAACGGCAGATCAATTCCGATGTCCGAACCGCCTCCTTTCCCCGCGCTGGCGCATTTTGTGACCGCAACGCGCGGCCGCAACATGACCAAGACCGCCTATGCCGCGGTGATTTGCGGCGTCGCGATGATGGTAACGCTGACGCTCGATCCTGTTTATGCGGCGATGCATTTTTACGTCAACGCGGTGCTGTGGGCGTGCTTGGCGTTTTTTGTGCTCGAATGGGGGATCCGGCTTCATCATGCGTTCCAGACCGGCCGCCGCTGGGCCTATGTGTTTTCGTTCCGTGGGGCGGTGGACGCCGCCTCGGCGCTGGCGATACCGCTTGCGTTGCTCGCGGGGGCCAATTCCAAATCCGCCGGGCTTTTGAGCGCGCTTTGGATGCTCAAGATTATGCCGGGCATTCCGGGCTTGCGGCAATTACGCCGAGTATTGGTTTTGGAATCCCGGCCGCTGTTGAGCGTGCTGGTGATTTTTCTGATGGTTCTGTTCATGGCCTCAGTCGCCGAATTCGTTCTCGAACGCGACGTCCAGCCGGACGGATTCGGCAGCGTGCCGGCGGCGCTGTGGTGGGCGGTCGCCACCTTGACCACCACCGGATATGGCGACGTGGTGCCGATCACCCCGTTGGGGCGGATCATCGCGGCCGCCGTCATGATCTGCGGCCTTGGCGTGTTCGGCCTATGGACCGGCATTCTTGCCACCGGCTTTGCCGCCGAAACCCGGCGCGATAATTTCCTGCGGACTTGGGAATCGGTCAGCAAAGTGCCGTTCTTCGCAACGCTTGGACCCGCCGCGATCGCCGACGTCACGCATATGCTGCGCACGATCGATCTTCCCGCGCGCACCACGATCATCCGCAAAGGCCAGGCCGGCGACTGCATGTATTTCATCGCCAGCGGCGAAGCCGAGGTCGATTTGCCGGGCAAGAAGGTGAGGCTTGGCGAAGGCGCTTTTTTCGGCGAAATGGCGCTGCTCGGCAACAATCTGCGTTCAGCCAATATCACCACGACACGGGTGTCGCAACTCTTGGTACTCGATCTCGTCGATTTTCGCCTTCTGATGGCCCGTCACCCCGATCTTGCCGCGACGATCGACGCCGAGGCCAGGCGGCGCGTGCTAGAAAATAGTTAGTGGATAGAAAGAAAATAATTAGCGGAGAGAAATATGTCGGAAACCGCCGGCCCGCCGGTGCTCGAATGCCATGGCGCGCGCGCCACCATCCGCCTGAATCGGCCGAAGCACCTCAACCGCTTGCAGGCCGACGATCTCGACGTGCTGTTGAACCTGTTCGCAAAGGTCGAAGCCGATCCCGCGATTCGCGTGCTGGTGCTGACCGGCACCGGCCGCGCGTTCAGTGCCGGCTACGACCTCAATTCCGTTGCCGAGCGCGCCGTCAGCGCGGTGGAAGAGAAAAGCGCCGGCTCCGCGTTTGAGGCGGTGGTCAACCGGCTGGAGGATATCGGCATTCCCACCATCTGCCGCCTCAATGGCGGGGTCTATGGCGGCTCGACCGATCTGGCGCTCGCCTGCGACTTCCGCATCGGCATCGACTCTTGCGAGATGTTCATGCCGGCGGCGCGGCTCGGCCTGCATTATTACAAGAGCGGGATTGCGCGCTATGTCACGCGGCTCGGGCTCGACAACGCCAAACGGCTGTTCCTCACCGCCGAAAAGATCGATGCGGCGGAGATGCTGCGGATCGGCTATCTCACCGCCATGGTCCCGACGCAAGCGCTCGACGCGGAAACCGACAGGCTCGCCGATCTATTGGCCGAAAACGCGCCGGTAGCGATGCGCGGCATGAAGCGGACCATCCACGAAATCGCGCGCGGCCAACTCGATGCGGAAGCCGCCGACATCAGGCACCGCGAAAGCATGCGCGGCGAGGAGATCAAGGAAGGCATCACAGCGTTTTCCGAAAAGCGCCCGCCGAGGTTTTGATCGGGCACGACCTCATTCTTAAGGAGCGGGTTCCTACGCGCGCCTATTCATCCACAAGCACCACCGCCTCCGCCACGCTCGCGCGTGAGGTGCGGTAGCTGTTGATGCGGTGATCGTGGTCTGGAAAACCGAACGATATCCCGCACACCACGCGCCGGTCGCCGCCGAGCTTGAAGTGGCGCCGGATCAGGCCGGACTGATGCGCCAGCGCGGCTTGCGGAATCGTGCCGAGGCCCAACGCCTGCGCCGCCAGCATGAAATTGCCGACATAGGCCCCGCAATCGATCGCGCCATAGACGCCGAGCGCCTCGTCGGTGTGGATGATCGCCACATGCGGGGCGCCAAAGAAATTGAAATTCTCCAGCGCCTGCCTGGCATAGGCGGCCTTGTCGCCGCGCGGGATACCAAGGGCGTTGTAAAGCTGAAAGCCGCTCTCCCGCCGGCGGTCGAGATAAACGCCGCGATATTCCCGGGGAAACGGAAAATCGCCGGCTGCATCAAGCCCGCCGGCGCTCGCCGCGGCATAAATCTCTTTCCGGAATTTTTCACACGCCTTCCCGCTTGCGATCACGACCTGCCAGGGCTGGCTGTTGCACCAGGATGCGGTGCGCTGCGCCGCTTTCAAAACCCGTTCGATGAGCGGGCGCGGCACAGCCTCGGCCTTAAAGGCACGGCAGGAAAAGCGCTCGCCGAGCAGCTCTTCCAGCACAGTGATTCGCTCCTCGATACTGTGGCGGCCCGCAGCCGCACTCCTCGCATTCGTTGGCATTTTTAGCGTCCCTTGGTCGGGATTTGATTGAACGGCACGTCCTTGTCGAGGCGAATGTCGCCGGGCAGACCCAGCACGCGTTCGGCGATGATGTTGCGCAGGATTTCATCGGTGCCGCCGGCAATCCGCGCCGAGGGCGACGACATCAGCATGGCCTGGAACTGGGCGGCGACTTCGGCGATCCCAGGATCGGTCAACATCCCGCTCGCGCCTTGCAAATCCATCGCGTAAGCCGCGATATCCTGCAGCATCGACCCCGCCACCAATTTGCCGATCGAATTTTCCGGCCCCGGCCGCTCGCCCTTGGAGAGCGCGGAGATCGTGCGCATGCTGGTATATTTCAACCCGCTGTTCTTCACCGCCCATTGGGCAAGCTTCGAGCGGGTCGCGGGATCGTCGATCGCAAGGCCGTTCTCGGTCATCAGATTACAGCAAAATTCAAACATTTCGTTGAACCCGGTCGCGACCCTGGCACCAATCGTCATCCGTTCGTTCATCAGCGTGGTCAACGACACGTTCCAGCCGTCGCCGACCGCGCCCAACCGCTGCGAATCCGCCACGCGCAAATCGGTGAAGAACACCTCGTTGAATTCCCGCATGCCGTTGGCCTGTTTGATCGGCCGCACCTCGACACCGGCGCTTTTCATGTCGATATAGAACATGGTCAGACCTTTGTGCTTGGGCACATTCGGATCGGTTCGGGTGATGAGAAGGCCGAAATCGGCGTAATGCGCGCCCGAGGTCCAGATCTTTTGGCCGTTGATGATCCAGTGATCGCCGTCGGCTTCCGCGCGGGTGCGCAGACCCGCCACGTCGGAACCGCCAGCCGGCTCCGAAAACAACTGGCACCAGATTTCCTCGCCGGAGGCAATCTTCGGCAGATAGCGTCGCTTGTCGTCTTCACGGCCGAACGCCATCAGCGTCGGACCGCACATCCCCTCGCCGATCTGAAACGGGCTGGTGAGCTTGAAGTAGACCCCTTCCTCCTGTTGCCAGATCACGCGTTCGATCGCGCCCGCGCCGCGGCCGCCATATTCCCTCGGCCAATGCAGACAAGCCCAGCCGGCATCCGCCTTTTTCTTTTGCCAAGCCTTGGCGACCTCGACGATGTCGTGCTTCTGCAATTTGATCCGGCCAAGCGAAGCCTTCGCAAGCTCGTTCTCGAATTGCTTGGGCGCGTTCGCGTTGACCCACGCTTTGGCCTCGGCGCGGAAGGCGGCTTCCTGGGGAGTGTCGTCGAAATTCATGCGGCGTTGCCCTTGATGTTTCGTTGACGCATCCGCTCGATCAGCGCGTTTTCCCAATAAGACAGCGCGCCGAGCGAGAGCGCAGTAGCGTTGGCGCGCCGGTAATAGAGATGGCAGTCGAATTCCCAGGTGAATCCCATGCCGCCATGAACCTGGATATTGTTCTTGGCGCAGTGTTGAAAAGCCTGCGTCGCGCTGATTCGCGCGGCGGCCGCGGCTTCCGGTAATTCGGCCGCCAGGGTCGAAAGCGCCCAGGCGCCGTAATAACAATTGGAGCGCGCCAGCGTCGCCGAAACATACATATCGGCCAGCATGTGCTTGATGGCCTGAAACGATCCGATCGGCCGACCGAACGCCATGCGGTCGAGCGCGTAGTCGCGGCCCATTTCGAGCACGCGATCGGCCCCGCCGACCTGCTCGAAGGCCGTCAACACCGCGGCGCGATCGAGCACTTGGGATAGGATGCTCCAGCCTTCACCGGCCGCGCCGAGCGGCTCGGCCCTGCAATTTTTAAACGTCACCTCCGCTTGGCCGCGCGAGGGGTCGATATTATCGAGGACGCGAGCCGCGACGCCCTCGGCCTTCATGTCCACCAGAAACAACGAGATGTCGGTGTCGCGGCCGCTCGAACCGGTTCGCGCCGCGACAATTGTAAAGTCGGCGATCGCCCCGTCGGGAACTGGCCGCTTTGCGCCATTCAAAACTCCTTCGGAAGCGGTGAGCTTGATGGCGCGCGGCGAGGGGTTGCCGCTATCCTCGAACAAAGCGAGCGTACCGATGGCCTCGCCCGAAGCGACCAAGGCAAGCCATTTCTGTTTCTGCGCCTCACTTCCGGCGAGCAGCAACGCCTCCACGGCGAGATAGACGGTCGAGGAAAACGGCACTGGCGCCAGTGCGCGGCCCATTTCCTCGGCGATCACGCATAATTCGAGATGGCCGGCACCCGCGCCGCCATAGCTTTCCGGAATCGCGACGCCGAGAAAACCCATCTCGGCGAGCCCCTTCCACAAAGGCCGGTCATAGGGCGCCTTGCCATCGATAACCGCGCGCACCGCCTTGGGCGGGCATTTCTCGGCGAGAAATTTCCGCGCGCTCTCGCGCAGTTGTTTTTGCTCGTCGGAGAAATCGAAATTCATGGCATCACCCCCGCTCGCCGTGGCGCGCATGTACGCTAACTCCCGAGTCCATGACACCTCAAGCGCTAATTGATTGACTCAATCGATCGAGCCACTTTAATTCGGCGCGCCCTGTAAGCTCCCTTTGCCCGCCACGATCTCGCTTGCGCAAGCGGCATACCCACGCCGATGGATCCCTTCCTCATGTCTCTCCCTGATATCCCGCTTCCCGCCTCGATCCGCTCGCGCCAGATCGACGGCATCAACGGCCTTTCCATGCATGTGCTCGAGGCGGGTTATGAAACTAAAGACCGGCCTTGCGTCCTGCTGTTGCACGGCTTTCCGGAATTGGCCTTTAGCTGGCGCAAGGTCATGCCGGCGCTCGCAGTTGCGGGTTATCATGTGATCGCGCCGGATCAGCGCGGTTACGGCCGCACCACGGGCTGGGTTGCGGATTTCGACGGCGACCTCGCGCCGTTCCGGCTGACTAATCTGGTGCGCGATGTGCTTGGTCTGGTGTCGGCGTTCGGTCATCGCTCGGTGGCGGCCGTAGTCGGGCATGATTTCGGCAGTTCGGTTGCCGCCTGGTGCGCGCTGATCCGGCCCGATATGTTTCGATCGGTCGTCCTGATGAGCGCGCCCTTCGCGGGACCGCCGCAACTGGCATTCGACACCGCCAACGCACTACCGCCCCCCAAGCGCGAAGACCCGGTGCACCGCGAACTCGCAAACCTGCCGCGTCCGCGCAAGCATTATCAATGGTATTATTCCACGCGCGAGGCCAATGACGACATGTGGCACGCGAGCCAAGGCGTGCATGATTTTCTTCGCGCCTATTACCATCACAAAAGCGCGGACTGGAAAGACAACCAACCCTATCGGCTGCAATCATGGTCGGCGGGCGAACTCGCCAAGCTGCCGACCTATTACGTGATGGACCTTGCCAAGACCATGGCGGAGACGGTGGCCGAGGAAATGCCTTCGCCCGCGCATATCGCCGCCAATTCTTGGTTGCCCGAACGCGACCTTGCTTTCTATAGCGCCGAATATGAGCGGACCGGCTTCCAAGGCGGCCTGCAATGGTACCGTTGCGGCACGTCGAACCTCTTCACCGCAGAACTCGAAACCTGGTCGGGCCGCTCCATCGACGTGCCCTCCTGTTTCATCTCGGGCCGGCAGGACTGGGGTACCTATCAACGCCCCGGCGTTTTCGAGATGATGCAAAAAGCCGCCTGCACGCGCATGCTCGGATGCCATCTCGTCGATGGCGCCGGCCATTGGGTTCAGCAGGAGCGGGCGGACGAAGTCAGCCGGCTGCTGTTGGAATTTCTCCACGGCAGCGCCACGACCCAGGGCAGATAAGCGGCACTCAAATCAATAGGTTTGCTGGTGCCCATGACTTTCCGGCGTTCCGTAAAATGATCGCCAGGAACCTTTGCAAAAATCCCGCGTTGTCAATGGAAAGGCATGCAACCTGATGTCTTGAAGGAGGGATCATGCAGAACAAAATCACCGGCCTGTTGAGCGCCGTGGCAGCACTTGGAGCGTTGGGTACCGCCCAGGCTACCCCGGCTCCGGATCCGAACGAGGTGTTGAAGGCGAATTCTTTTGCCGAATTACTGGAACCCATTCCAAACGCGATCGCGCTTCTGAAAGTCGTGGAGGAATCGCAAGCCAAACCGGCGGAAGAAGGAAACGTTCAGCTCGCTCAATATTATCGCCATCACCACCACCATCATTTCTGGCGGCGGTATCGGCATCACCACCACCATCATCATCATCACCATCACGGCTATTATCGTTATTATTGATGAGCAGCCGGACGATGAATCAAAACAGGACCCTTCAGGGTCCTGTTTTTTTAGCGAAGCTCTATTGTTGGCGCATTTTTTCCTTGGCGGCGCGATGAAGGTGACGGTAGGTGCCGTCAAACACGATATCGGTGGACGAGGTCCACTCGGTTCCGGCCGCGAGTGTCGGCCGGTTACTGTAAATACGGCGTGATTGAAGTTCGCGTTCGGCAAATTCATCTTCGTTCATCGGTTCGAGTTCGAAATTGGCCTCCTCGGGAATCACGATGATCTGCGCGAAAGGCTCCTTCGGCCGAAAAATATGCGTGCGTCCCTCGGATGGCGCTTTGAATACGCAAAAGAACATCATCGGCCACCAATTTCGTATCAAAGCCGGCACCGCGATCGGAACGGTGTCGCTGGGATCGGCATAAAAGCGCGGATGCGGCTCGGTCCGGATCGCCATGCCTTTCTCCACTTTGAGATCGAGCAGGATTTGGTAGGTGTAAAAGATGTCGCCGAAATTCCGAAAAGGCGGCCATTGCACGCCGTCATCGGGCGGATCGCCCCATTCGCTTTCGAGAATTAAACGCCCGCCTTTGGTGGTGACGCGCAATTCATTGTCATAAGGATAGAACAATTCGATGCCGTATTGCGCGCCCTCCGAGAATGGAACGCAGTGCCACACTTGTTCGTGTGAACCGTCGGCGCGGGGCGAGCGCACCCCGGCCCAACCGGGTATTTCAAGCTTGGTTCGGCGCGGCGAAAGCCGCGGATCGTTCATACGGTATTTGACTTTCGCCATGCCATGGCCCCACCGCGCTTTCAACGGAAAGCGAACGAGCCGGAACCGCATCGGTTCCAT
>DATGJS010000210.1:0-9766 GCA_035295025.1 Bradyrhizobium sp. | reverse complement strand
CGCAACCCGCGTCGATACGCGCGTCAGGCCGTCCGATGAGGCGTTGCAGGCGCTCGCCGCACGCCTTCTTAAATCTGAACGGCCGGTGATTGTCGCGGGCGACGAGGTTGTGAAAAGCGATGCGTTGCGGGAAGCGGCCGCCTTGGCGGAAGCGCTCGGCTGTCCGGCTTTTCAGCAATCGGCGCCGTATGGCGCGCATTTCCTCTCGGAAAGCCCATGCTTCATCGGCGCGCTGTCGCGCGTGCAAACCCAGGTGCGCGAAATTCTCTCATCCCACGACCTCTTGATCGTGCTCGGCGCCGATCCGCTGCGGATGTCGGTGCATAGCGAGACCGAGCCGCTGCCCGAGGGAATGCCGATCGTGCAGATCGGTCTCGTCGAATGGGATCTCGCCAAGAATTTTGGTGCCGAAATCGCGCTGAAGGCCAATCTGAAGGAAACGCTGCGCGCGCTTCTTCCGGCGTTGAAGGCCAAAGGCGGCGCGGCGCTTGAGGCGCGCGCCCGGCAGGGAATGGCCGCGCTTGCTTCGAAAAACTGGACCGCGCGCCGTGCCGCGCTCGCCGGCGAACTTGCCAAGCGCGGTGACCGCACGCCGATCGATCCCGATTACCTCACCTTGCAGGTCGCGGAAGCGATGCCGGAGAATGCGATTCTGGTCGATGAAGGCCTTACATCCTCGCGGCAGATGCTGAACTTACGGCCGCACCGCGACCGCTATGGCTATCATGGGCTTGCCTCCGGCGGCATCGGTTGGGGATTGCCGGCCTCCGTCGGCGTCAGCCTCGCCAATCCCGATCGGCCCGTGGTGTGCTTTTCCGGCGATGGCAGCGCGATGTATTCGATCCAGGCGCTATGGACCGCGGCGCATCACAAATTGCCGCTCAATGTCGTGATCGCCAATAATGGCGGCTACCGCATCATCAAGCAGCGCCTGCTCGCTTTTCATGGCGACGATCATTATGTCGGCATGGATTTCGCCGACCCGCCGGTGGATTTTGCCGGGGTGGCCCAATCCTTGGGGTTGGAGGCGATGCGGATCACGAAACCTGCGGAATTAAAACCCGCGCTCGCCTCGGCGTTCGGGCGGCCGGGCGCGAAGTTGATCGAGGTGATGGTGGACGGGTCGGTGTGAGACTCAAAACGGGCAAATGAGCTTTTGGTGAAACCCATGCAGGGGACGTAAGGACAATGGAAGCTTTGCGTGGGATGGAGCCGATTGAAACCGCCAGCGCCGACGAGCTTCGTTCGTTGCAACTCGTTCGCCTGAAACAGGCGCTCAGCCGCGCATATCACAAGGTGCCGCATTATAAGCGTGCCTTTGACAAAGCGGGCGTGCATCCGGACGATCTGAAGCAGCTCGCCGATATCGCGAAATTTCCGTTCACGACCAAGCTGCATCTGCGGGACAATTATCCTTTCGGCATGCTCGCGGTTCCGATGGACGAAATTATCCGGATTCACGCATCGAGCGGCACGACCGGAAAGCCCACCGTCGTCGCCTATACAAGGAACGACATTCAAACCTGGTCGCAACTCATGGCGCGATCCATTCGCGCCGCCGGCGGCCGCTCGACCGACAAAATCCATATTGCCTACGGATATGGTCTCTTCACCGGCGGGCTTGGGGCGCATTATGGCGGCGAGTATCTTGGCGCGGCCGTCATTCCCGTCAGCGGTGGAATGACCGAGCGGCAGGTACAGATTATCTGCGATTTTCAACCCGAAATTATCATGGTGACGCCGTCTTATATGCTGGCGATCGCCGACGAGTTCGACCGGCAGGGGATCAAAGCCAGTGAATGCAGCCTGCGAATCGGCATTTTCGGCGCGGAGCCGTGGACGGAAAGCATGCGCTCGGAAATAGAGTCTCGCATGGGACTAGAGGCGCTCGACCTCTATGGGTTGTCCGAGATCATGGGGCCGGGCGTGGCGCAGGAATGTATTGAGACCAGGGACGGTCTGACGGTTTGGGAGGATCATTTTTATCCCGAAATAATCGATCCGAATTCAGGCGCGCCGCTGGCTGACGGCGAGGCCGGCGAACTCGTGTTCACCACCCTGACCAAGGAAGGCATGCCGCTCATTCGCTACCGCACGCGCGATCTTACGCGCTTGTTGCCGGGCACGGCGCGGACGATGCGCCGGATGGAGCGGGTCAAAGGGCGCAGCGACGACATGTTGATCATCCGCGGGGTCAATGTCTTCCCGTCCCAGATCGAGGCGGCGTTATCCGGCGAGGAAAAACTGGCTCCGCATTACGTGCTTGAATTGCGCCGTTCCGGACCTCTCGACGAGCTTGATATCGTCGTCGAGACGCGTCAGCCATTGGGCGGCGAGGCAACGGGCGAGCGAGAGCGGTTGCGGCTCCGCGCCGAGCATCTGATCAAGTCGTTGGTCGGTGTGACCGCGCGGGTGCGCATCACCGATCCCGGCGCGATCGAGCGTTCACAGGGCAAGGCAAAACGTGTCATCGACCTAAGGCCCAAAAACTGAGAAAGAACCGAAGTGGAATCGAATATCAATGGGCTTTCGCTTGCCGGGCTGCCGAGCGCGGCCCTCCAGAAATGGCAAACCGCTGAGCCGGATTCGGTGGGTGGTTTTGCCAGCGATTGCCCCCGTTACATGACCTATTGGCGGCTTTCGCGCGAGCTTCTCGCCTGCTTGCCGGCCAAGCCGGCCCGCAACCAGGAACAGAGAAGGGCGGCTGAAGAAATTCAACAAAAAGCCCGGGCCTCGCGGCAGCGCTTCTTACGGCAGCACGCGGCATCCGTATACGAGGCCCTCACGCAAAATTATTCGAAATTTCTTCGGGTCGAAACCCTGGTGCTGGCCGCGGCGGATGCGTTTCCGGGGTTGGTGCCTACCGCCGATCAGGTCGCGGAAGATGCGCCCAGGCTGCAACGCGACAAGGAAGGCGTGGAGATCGACCAAGGTATCTTTCTGTCACATGTGCTGGGTGAAATGTGCGCAGGCACGCATCTTTGTCACGCGATGCTGTTGCCGAAAGCCGAGACGGAGAAATATCTCGCAAAATTTATCGCCGATGGTTTCGTGGACCTTGGCGCGGTGACGGTCGAGCGCCGTGGAAACGCCGTTCATGTCACCATGAAGAACGGCCGCTATTTGAACGCGGAGGACCAGACCACGATCGAGGCGACTGAAATCGGCATTGATCTGGCGACCCTCGATCCCAAGAGCAATATCGCGGTGATCAGGGGCGGGAAGGTCGAGCATGTCAAATACCGCGGACGTCGGGTGTTGGGCAGCGGGATCAATCTCACGCATCTTTACCAGGGTAAAATTCCTTATCTCTGGTTCATGCAGCGCGATTTAGGTTTCGTGCATAAATTGTTCCGCGGCGTCGCCCGGCCGGATGTGGTTCCGGACGATGTCCACGGAAGCGGTATTGAAAAGCCATGGATCGCTGTAGTCGAAAGTTTCGCGATTGGCGGCCATTGCCAGATACTTCTGACGCAGGACTATGTGCTGGCGGCGGACGACGCCTTCATGACGCTGCCGGCCCGAAAAGAAGGCATCGTTCCCGGTGCGGCGAATTTGCGGCTGCACCGCTTTGTCGGCGACCGGCTTGCCCGTCAGCTTGTCCAATATGAACGCAAATTGCTCTGCGACAGTCCGGAAGGGCGTTTGATCTGCGACGAGATTGTCCCTGTAAGCGAGATGGATGCCGCGATCGAGCGAGTGGTGCGGGAATTGACCAATTCGGGCGCTGTCGGCGCGATCGGCAACCGGCGAGCATTTAGAGCCGCAATGGAGCCGCTCGATCTGTTTCGTCGCTATTTTGCCGTGTACGCGCGCGAGCAGGCCGATTGTCATTTCAGCCCCGCTCTCATCGCCAATCTTGAGCGTTATTGGGATGCGCAAAACCGGAAAGATTGATTACGTTAATCGTTGAGAGTGGTCGGGGTGCCGTTTACGGCTGGTTCGCCGCCCTTGGTCGATATTGCGCCGCCGGGTGCGTGGCATCCAGCCGCGCCCGTCCCGCGCCGAATAATTTTTCCCGCAGGGTGCCTGGTTGATATGCCGTCTTGTAGCGCCCGCGCCGCGTCAGCTCCGGCACCAGCACGTCGGCGACGTCAGCGAAATCGCCGGGAGAGACCGCAAACGGCATGTTCAGCCCATCAACGTCGGTCTGATCGAACCACGTTTCGATCGCATCTGCGACCTTTTCAGGCGTGCCGATCGCGACCGGCCCGATGCCGCCGATGCCGACATGTTGGGCCACCTCGCGCACAGTCCACACCCGATCGGGATCGGCGCGGGTGATGTTGTCCATCGCCGAGCGGCCGGCGTCGTTTTCGACGTGACGCACCTGCTGGTCGAGGTCATATTTCGAAAAATCGACACCGGTCCAGCCGGACATCAGCGTCAGCGCGCCCTCAGCGCTGACATGGCTGCGGTAGTCCTCATATTTGGCTTTGGCCTCGGCCTCGGTTTCCCCAAGGATCACGGTGAACATCGAGAACATCTTGATCTCGGCCGGGTTGCGCCCACACTTCGCGGCGAGGTCGCGAATGCCGGCCACGCGCGGCGCGATGACTTTCACCGACGGTCCTGACATGAAGACGCATTCGGCGTGCTGGGCGGCGAACTGTCGTCCGCGCGGCGAGGTGCCGGCCTGATACAAGACCGGCGTACGTTGCGGGGAGGGTTCGCAGAGGTGGATTGCATCGAGGCGGAAGTTTTTCCCCTCGTGCCGGACGCGATGCACTTTTGCAGGATCGGCGAAAACCCCTCGCGCACGATCGCGTAACGCGGCGTCGTTTTCCCAGCTTCCTTCCCAGAGCTTATAGACCACCTCCATATATTCGTCGGCGATGTCGTAGCGGTCGTCATGCCCGACTTGCTTGTCTTTGCCGGCGCCCTTCGCCGCGCTGTCGAGATAGCCGGTGACGACGTTCCACCCCACACGGCCTTCGGTGAGATGGTCGAGCGTGGACATTCTCCGCGCGAAAATATAAGGCGGTTCGTAAGAGAGATTGGACGTGACACCGAAGCCGAGATGTTCGGTGACCGCGGCCATCGCCGGGATCACCAGCAATGGATCGTTGGCGGGCGTCTGCGTGGCGTTGCGAAGTGCGGCATCGGGGTTGCCGCCGAACACATCGTAGACGCCGAGCACGTCGGCGAGAAAAAGGCCGTCGAATCGTCCGCGTTCCAGCGTCTTGGCCAGATCGACCCAGTAAGGCAGGCGGTTATAGGAGGCCGTGCGGTCGCGCGGATGAGTCCACAGCCCCGGCGATTGATGCGCGACGCAATTCATCGCGAAAGCGTTGAGCCGGATTTCTTTTTTCATGGGCAATGACCTTCGAGCGCGCTGATGAGGGGAGGAGCAGAAATTTACCGGCCGGCCTGCTTGAACGGCAATTCCGCATCCGCCGGCGGCTTCACATGGGCGACGTTGAGCGTCATCGAGACCACATCGTAATAGCCGTTGACCGCGATCAGATCGACAATGCCTTGCTCGCCGAATTTCTCCAGCGCGCGCGCGTAGGTCGCATCGTCGATGCTGTGGTCGCGCCGCAATTGCGTGGTGAATTCCCAGACGATCGCCTCATCGTCCTTCATCTTATCGGGCTTTTTGCCGGCGCCGATCGCCGAAATGACCGCGGGATCGAGCCCGGCTTTTTGCGCCAACGGCGCGTGGGCATACCACTCATATTGCGCGCCCCAGGCTTGCGCGGTCATCAGGATCGCCATCTCGTTGATGCGTTTGTCGAGCGAGGTATTGAAGCGCACATATTCGCCGACCTTTTGCAGCCGGTCGGCCAATTCCGGGCTGCGAAGCCAGGCGTTGAAGGGGCCGCTCATCCGCTTGCGCGGTCCGCTCATGATGGCGTCGGCGATGTTGCGTTGAGCGGCGGTCATCTTGTCGAGCGGAATTTCCGGCATGCGCTCGCCGGTCAAGGCAAAGGCGGAACCCGCCAATAACAGGCCGGCGGCCGAGAGGCGTAAAATGGCTTTCATGGTGTTCTCCCTTGGAGGCTGAAACATTTTTCAAATTGTTGCATTCCGTATCCGTTTAGCAAAGTCCTATGCCTTCCAGCCGAGGTCATATCCCGCTAACGTGACCTCATCGTTGGAGTGAATGACGAAGAAAACCATGACCAGAACCGACGCCATCGCTCGCGCCCACAATATGCTTCGATCGGGCGAGTTTCTCACCGAACTCGATCGCAGGGTGTCCTATCGGACCGAAAGCCAAAACCCACAGCAATGTGAGGTGTTGCGGGCCTATCTCGTCGAAAACCTTCAACCCGCTTTCGCCGCGCTCGATTTCGCAACCAAATTGATCGAATCTCCGACCGGCAAAGGCCCCTACCTTTTGGCCGAATACCGCGAAAGCGCTTCCGTGCCCACGGTCCTCATTTACGGCCATGGCGATGTGGTGGACGGCATGGCAGGGGAGTGGCGCGATGGTCTTGATCCCTGGCGCATCACGCAAATCGGCAACCGCGTCTATGGCCGGGGCGCGGCCGACAACAAAGGACAGCACAGCATCAACATGGCAGCCCTTCGCGCGGTGCGCGAGACGCGTGGCGGCCGGCTCGGCTTCAACGTCAAGTTCATTATCGAGACCGGCGAGGAGATTGGTTCGCCGGATTTGCCGCAAATCTGCAAGCAGTTTCGCGAGGAGCTGAAGGCCGACTTGCTTCTTGCTTCCGACGGGCCGCGGCTGTCGGCCGAGCGGGCGACGCTTTTTCTCGGCTGCCGAGGCGGGGTGCGGATTCAATTGGACGTGAATTTACGCGAAGGCGGCCATCATTCCGGCAATTGGGGCGGCGTGCTCGCCAACCCCGCGACCATTCTCGCGAGCGCGATCGCCACGCTGGTCGATAGCCACGGCCGCTTGCAGCTCAATCCATTGAAGCCGCCGCGCCTGACGAATCAAATTCGCGCGGCCCTTGCCGACGTCAAAATCGAACCGACGGCGGATGAGCCCGCTTTGTCGGAAAATTGGGGCGAGGATGGGTTGTCGGCGGCCGAACGGCTTTATGCCTGGAATACGCTGGAAGTGCTGGCAATGTCTTCAGGCAATATCGAGAAGCCCGCCAATGCGATTCCGGGACGCGCTTCAGCCGTGCTGCAATTGCGTTTTGTGGTCGGCACCCGTGTCGATAACATCGTCGAAGTAATCAGGTCGCATTTGCAAAGCCGTGGCTTTTCCATGGTCGAGGTTCAGGCGACCCAGCGATTTGCCGCCTCGCGCACCGATTTCGACAGTCCTTGGATCAATTGGAGCGCGGAATCGATCCGCCGGACGACCGGAAAGCCGCCGGCGGTTTTGCCGAATTTCGGCGGCTCGCTGCCCAACGATGTCTTTACCGATATTCTTGGTCTGCCGACGATATGGGTGCCGCACTCTTACCCTGGCTGCTCGCAGCACGCGCCCGACGAGCACATTCTGTTGTCGGTCACCGAAGAGGCGCTGGGCATCATGGCGGGATTGTTCTGGGATTTGGGCGAGATGAAATATCCCCTGTGATTTCCCGCAGGTAGGCGTGACCGAGTGGCGCATGCGTAGGCTTAACCGCCAAAGTCGGCTTGCGAGTGTTTGAGGTTCGGACCATAAGATAGGGGTAAGGCCGCGTCCTTCATCGACCAGGTCGCGACAGGTTCACGTCGGATAACAAGGAGCCTATTCATGAAACGAATGCTGATTATAAGCGCCGCGCTCGCCGCCACGCTCGTCGCCTGTCCGCTGTCGGCGCAGGAGTTGACGGGGACGTTGAAGAATATCAAGGAGACCGGCGCGATCACGCTCGCCTACCGTGATTCTTCGATTCCGTTTTCCTATCTCGACGACAATCAGAAACCTGTCGGTTATGCGATGGACATCTGTTACAAGATCGTCGATGCGGTGAAAAAGGAGCTGAAGCTCGACAAGCTTGAGGTGAAGCTCAATCCGGTGACATCAGCCACGCGCATCCCGCTGCTCGCCAACGGCACCGTCGATCTCGAATGCGGCTCGACCACCAATAATGCCGAACGTCAAAAGCAGGTTTCCTTCACCAACACCCATTTTCTCACCGCCAGCCGCTTCGTGTCGAAGAAGGCGAGCAACATCAAATCGATCGACGATTTGAAAGGCAAATCGGTGGTCTCCACATCGGGTACTACCAATATCAAACAGCTCAACGAGGCCAACGCCGCCCGCAATCTCGGCATCAACATCATCCCGGCCAAGGACCACGCCGAGGCGTTCCTGATGGTCGAGACGGATCGCGCGGTCGCCTTCGTGATGGACGATATTTTGCTGGCAAGCCTGATCGCGGGCTCAAAGGAACCGCAAGCCTACGTCATCTCCACCGACGCGTTTTCTAAGCCGGAGCCTTACGGCATCATGTTACGCAAGGATGACGCGGCCTTCAAAAAAGTCGTCGATGCGGCGACCGCCGCGCTCTACCAGGGCGGCGAGGGCGCGAAGCTCTACGACAAATGGTTCATGCAGAAGATTCCGCCGAAGGGCCTCAATCTCAACGTACCGCTCGGCGCGGAACTCAAGCATGAATTCGCCAAGCCATCCGATTCGCCCGATCCCGATTCTTACAAGGTGATGTGAGGCAAGGGGCAGAGGAGACGCGAATGCGATTTCGGCGCGCGATCCATCTGATGTTTGCTCTGGTCCCCGCCTTGGCTTTCGGCGCGATGCAGGCCAAGGCTGATGAGCTTTCGGGTACGCTCCGGAAGATCAAGGAGAGCGGCACCATCGCGCTCGGCTTTCGCGATTCTTCGATTCCATTTTCCTATCTCGACGACAACCAGAAGCCGGTCGGCTACGCCATGGATATTTGCTATGCCGTGGTCGATGCGGTGAAGAAGGAACTCAAGCTCGACAGGCTCGCGATCGAGCTCGTTCCGGTGTCCTCATCGACCCGCATTCCGTTGCTCGCCAACGGCACCATCGATCTCGAATGCGGCTCAACTACCAATAACCCCGACCGGCAGCGGCAGGTTTCCTTCAGCAACACGCACTTCCTCACCGCGACCCGCTTCATTTCGAAGAAATCGAACAAGCTCGATTTGATCGAAGACCTGAAAGGCAAATCGGTGGTGGCGACCTCCGGCACCAGCAATATCAAGCAGCTCATCGAGGCCAATGCCGCGCGCAATCTCGGTATCAACGTGATCCACGCCAAGGATCACGCCGAGGCGTTTTTGATGGTCGAGAACGACCGGGCGGCGGCTTTCGTGATGGACGATATTCTGCTGGCCGCTTTCGCGGTCGGCTCAAAGAACCCCGAAGCCTATGCGATTTCGACGGACGCGTTTTCCAAACCCGAGCCGTGCTCGATCATGTTGCGTAAGGACGATCCCGCTTTCAAGAAGGTGGTGGACGCCGCTACCGCCGCGCTCTACCAGAGCGCGGAGGGTCCTAAATTGTACGACAAATGGTTCACGCATAAGATTCCGCCGAAAGGCTTGAACCTCAACGTCCCGATGGGCGCTGAGCTCAAGCATGAATTCGCCAAGCCGTCCGATTCCCCCGATCCGGATTCTTACAAAGTGATGTAACGTGCGGCCTGGGCCGCCCGGTCCTTGCATGGTCTTTTAAACAGAAGTGTCCGGCCGAAGAGCGATGGTACGATCCGACGGTATTCGAGTTTGAGGAGATGAAAATGAAAAGCCTGCGTATGATGGGCCTTGTGCTTGCGGTCGTGTTTTGTGCGAGGGATGCCAATGCCGAAGAGCTCACAGGCACGCTCAAGAAGATCAAGGAGACCGGTATCATTAATGTCGGTTACCG
>DATGJS010000209.1:0-3241 GCA_035295025.1 Bradyrhizobium sp. | reverse complement strand
TATTCTGCTGTTGATTGGCATCGTGAAGAAGAATGCGATCATGATGATCGATTTCGCAAACGAGGCGGAGCGCGAACACCAAGCCGATCCCGAGAAGGCGATCTATCAAGCTGCCGTTTTGCGCTTCCGGCCGATCATGATGACGACGATGGCCGCGTTGCTGGGAGGCGTACCGCTGGCGCTTGGTCACGGAACCGGCTCGGAAATTCGTCAACCGCTTGGCGTGGCGATTATCGGCGGCCTCGTGGTTTCCCAGTTTCTGACGCTCTATACGACCCCGGTCGTCTATCTCGCGCTCGATCGCCTGCGGCATCGGCCGGTAGGCGACCCTTCTCGCTCCCCCGCCACCGGCTTGACGCAATGGCTCGCGGAGCCACCTGTGTAAGAAAGCGCGTTCGCGTGAATCAGATCATCATGCGGCCGCGCATCAATACTTCTTCGCCTGAAATGGCCGGCATCCCTGAGAGTTCCGGCTGAAGCGAGGGCGATGACATGCTGGGGCCGAAAAGCGGCGTGATTTCGTCCGGCGGCAGGGGTTTGCTGAAGAGATATCCCTGCACTTCGTCACAGGCGTGACGCCGCAAAAAGGCGTGCTGTTCGCTCGTCTCAACGCCTTCGGCGACCACGGTCAATCCCAAAGCCTTGCCCATGCTGATGATGGCGGCGACGATGGCTTGATCCTCAGGGCAATGCTCCAAATCGGACACGAACGAGCGGTCGATCTTGATCGTGTCGATCGGAAATTTCTTCATCAACGACATCGACGAATAGCCAGTACCGAAATCGTCGATTGCCAGGCGAACCCCACGGCTGCTGATCTGGTCGAGGAGCTTGATCGCCTGTTCGACGTTTCGCATCACCGCGCTTTCGGTGATCTCGAGCTGCAAAAGGTGCGCGGGCAATCCCGTCGAGGCCAGGATGTCGTCGATATCGTCGAGCAGGTTGGGATCCATGAATTGGCGGGGCGACAGATTGACGGCGATCGAAGCCGCGGGCAGCCCGGCGGCCTGCCACGACATGATCTGGGCGCAGGCGTTCCTCAGCACCCATCGGCCGATCGGAATGATCAAGCCCGTCTCTTCCGTGAGCGGAATGAATTCGGCGGGCGGAACATTGCCGAGAGCAGGATGCGACCAGCGCAACAGCGCCTCGAACCCGCTGATACGGCCGGTCGCGACTTCGATCTTCGGCTGGTAGTGCAGCGTAAATTGGTCGAGCTCCAGCCCGTGGCGCAAATGCGTTTCGAGCTTCAACTGCTCGATCGACTGACTTTTCGCATCGGAGGAGAAGAAGCGGAAATTGTTCCTGCCCTCCTCCTTGGCCAGATACATCGCCATGTCGGCGTTTTTGGTCAGGACCTGCACATCTTCGCCATTGTCGGGGAAAACGGCGATGCCGATGCTTCCCGTCGTCAGACACTCATGCCCGGCCAGAACGATCGGCGGCAGAAGGACAGAGAGGACTTTGTTCGCAGCGGCCGTAATTTGCTCCTGATCGAACACTTCGTTGAGGACGATGACGAACTCGTCGCCGCCAAACCGCGCGACAAGGTCGCTTCCGCGTATGCAAGCTTTGAGCCTGTTGGCCACCTCGACCAACAGGGCATCGCCGGCCTCATGTCCGAGCGAATCATTGATGACCTTGAACCTGTCGAGATCGATAAAGAGCAACGCGCATTTATGCCGATGGCGCTGGGCCGTTTTAATCGACTGCTCGAACAATAGGCGGAATGACACGCGGTTGGGTAGATCGGTCAACTCATCATGTGTCGCCAGATATTCGATGCGCTTGTCGGCCGCCAATTTTTCATTGGCGCGATCGAGATTCTCCAGAG
Organism: Bradyrhizobium sp.; assembly: GCA_035295025.1. GTDB lineage: Bacteria > Pseudomonadota > Alphaproteobacteria > Rhizobiales > Xanthobacteraceae > Bradyrhizobium. The sequence continues at coordinate 1,407 of DATGJS010000209.1, read as the reverse complement.
CGGCCGAAATGTTTTCGCCCATGCGCGAAAAAAGGGCGACAATCTCGTCATCGGCGGCCAAGGATTTGGTAATGAAAAACAAGATGACGCCGACGCTCTGTCCGCCTTTGATCAGCGGCACCGCGCAACTGGCGACCACGCCGGCCTCGCGGCTGGATTCGCGCCAAGGGCGCCCTTGCTCCGAATTGAGAATATCATCGTTGACATTGGCTTTTTGCGTTCGAAACGCCCTGCCGCAAACCCCCATGCCATAGGGATTTTCCGAATCGGTCGAAAAACGCGACTGTCTGACCAGACCCAGATCGACGATTTGACCGGTCCCCGCCACCGCATGCAACCACGAAGAGCCTTCCTGGGCGAGAAGCACGGTTGCGGCCAGCGACCTGCCGATATGCACGGCCGCATCGCATGCCAATTGATAAAGTTCTTCGGCCGACTTTGCCCGAAGGATGGCCTCGTTGGTGGCGCTAAGTGCCGCGAACATCTTTGCCAATCGCCGCGCGGCGCGCTCATTGCGTTTGCACGCCTCCTCGCGCTCGATGTTGTCCAGGCCGAACGACAAATTCTTGGCCATGCGGGCCAAGAGCGCGACGGTGGCCTCATCGAGGGCGTCGATCTCATCGAGCACCACCACGATAACCCCGACACTTTCGCCCGCACGGACCACGGGCAACGCGGCGGCCGCGCGCGCGCCGGCCCGGCTGGCCGCCTCATGCCAGGACTTCAGCCGATCGTCCCTGAGCAGATCGTTGCTGACGCATGGCTTTTGAGTACGAAACGCAATGCCGACAAGACCGTTGCCCAGCGGTGATTCCGCGGAAACCGAAATGCTGCGCGTGCTCAACTCCACATAGTCACCGGCACCGGCCACCGCCTTCAACACATCGGTATTTGGTTCTCGCAGAAGGATCACCGCCGTGATGAAATTTCCACTGTTCAGCGCGGCCTCGCAGACCTCCTGGAACAGCTTCTCCCTCGAATTGACGCGCAGGATGGCTTCGTTCGCCGCGCTCAGCGCGGCGAACATTTTAATGAGACGCGACGATGTATGGCTGGAATTGACCAGCCTGGAAGGATCTGACGTACTCGTCTCCATGGACATTACTCTCTCTTCCATCAATGTTGTGCGCTTCACCCGAAGCGAGGAAGGCGTATCGAACAGTGCGCGAATAAATCTCTTTTCCGGCAATCCCACATTCAGTCGTGCGTCACACCGAAAGTGGGTACTAAAAACGAATTCTCCGATTTCACTCGATCTCTCCCGTTTGGGCTTGGCGCCATCGGCGTTACGCGGCGGCTTTTTCGAGGAATTGATCGACGGATGATCGGAGCTCTGCGGCCTGGCTGGAGAGTTGCTGGGCGGTTGTGAGGACGAGGCCCGCGGATCGGTTGGTGTCTTCGCTGGCG
>DATGJS010000208.1:0-19433 GCA_035295025.1 Bradyrhizobium sp. | reverse complement strand
TGAGCACCAGATAATACATCGCGCGCGGGGTGGCGAAGGTGAAGCCACTGAGCGAAAAGGAGGGAATGCCGACCAGGCCCGAGGGCCCGCCGGTGATATCGATAAAGCCGATCGCGCAGGAATCGATCAGAAGCCCGAAGGCGAGCGTCGCAAGCGCGAGATAAAGACCGCGCAGACGCAGCGTCACCACCGAAAGCACGAGCGCGCAGAGAAGCGAAACGCCGATGCCGACAAGGACCGCAAGGATCGGCGCGACGTCGTCATTGACCACCAGATAGCCCGAGGTGTAGCCGCCGATCGCCATGAAGCCGGCCTGTCCAAGGCTGACCTGTCCGGCATAACCCATGAGCACGTCGAGCCCCATCAGCGCCATGAAAAGAATAGCGGCAATCACAAGCGAGCTCATGATGCCGTTGTCGGTCACGACTTGAGGAATCAACGCCGCCGCCACAACCGCGAGCGCGGCCAAGGGCCAGCCAAGCCGCGCAGGCAATTTGGCGGCGTGGCCCACCGCCTTCACCTCTTCGCGCGTATCCTGACGGCGGGAAACGCCGGCTTGAATCAGGCCCTGCGGCCGCCAGATCAGCACCGCCAGCAAAATGAGCAGCGAGATCGCGCTCGAAAACAACGAGGAGAGATAGGCAGTCGCAAGTTGCGTCACGAGGCCGAGAAAAAGTCCACCGATGATCGCACCGGGAAACGACGCGATGCCGCCGATCGCCGCCGCCACAAAGCCCGAAATCGTAAATAACCGCCCGGTGTCGAATTGCAGCGAGGTGGTCGGCGCGACGATCACGCCCGAGATCGCCGCAATCAACGTGGCGAGGCCGAAGCTCAACAGCGTCATCTTCGGCACGTCGATGCCCATCAGGCTGGCGGCGGAGGGATTTTCCGCGCAGGCGCGTAAGCTTTTGCCGAGCTTTGTCTTGGCGATGAGAAACCACAGCGCGGCGATACACAAAGCGATCGCGCCGAACACCCAAAACGCCTGGGCCGGAATAAGGATCGCCCCGAAGGCCAATGGTTGTTCGCCCGAGAATGGCGGCATCGCATAGGGCTGGCTGCCCCAGACAGCGAGTACGAAGCCTTCGATCATGGTGAGGATGCCGGCGGTCAGCATCAGCACATTGGCGTTCGACAATTGCGCAAGCGCCGGCACAAAGGTGAAAGCCGCAAGCGCGACGCCAAGGGCCACCGTCACCGCGACCGCGGCGGGAATCGCCGCCAAAAGCGGCCAGCCCCAATCCACAGCAAACGTATAGCCGATCATCGCGGCGATGATTGCAAAGCCGCCTTGCGACAGGTTGATCGCGCCGGTAACGCGATAGACCAGCGAAAAGCCGAGCGCGATCGCGGCATAGGCGCTGCCGACGACGAGTCCGCCGATTGCGATCTGCGCAAACTCAAGCACGCGCCATCTCGTTCATTGCGCGCGGGGAATGCCGAGCGGATCGCTGACGACCGTCCAGGTTTGGGCTGCCGCATCCCAGCGCGTGACGACGACATTGGATTCATCAAGCCCACGATTGGGCACCGCTTTGAAGTCGTAAAAACCGTTGATGCCGGCAACGCCTTTCAACCCCAGCAAATAGGCGCGCAAATCTTCCGCCGAAGCGTCCGCCTTCAAGTGACGCAAGGCTTCGACGACCAGCAACGCGGGATCCCAGGCATAGGTCGAAGGACCGTCCGGTTTGATATCGGTGCCCTCGAACGCCTGAAAGAAGGCTTCCTTCGCGGCGGACGCCGCATTGACCTGAACGGGACGCGCCGATTTGAGAAAATCGGCGGCTGGAATGTACAGCTCCTTCGGGAGAAAAGCGGCATATTGCGCCATCTGCGCGTAGGTCTGGTTGCCATTGGTGGTCGCTACCGGCACCTCGACGCCGGCATCATGGATCGCCTTGAATACGGTGCCGATCGGCCCGCCAGTCGACCACGCCACCAGCACGTCGGGGTTGGCACCTTTCAGACGTTGAATTTGCGCCGCCGCGCTCACATCGGCCGGATTGAGCTGGGCTTCGGCGACGAGCTCGACATCGGTATGGCCCTCGGCGCCGACCAGCGATTTGAAGTTCTTGTAGGCATCTTGCCCACTCGCATCGGTGGAGGTGATGAGCGCGATCTTTTTCCAGCCTTTGCGGCCGAAATAACGAAGCAGCGCCGCCGCGAGCTCCTTGGTCGAAATGCTGGAACTGAAAACATAGCCGCCACTCGCCGGGTGAATGCCGGGCGAGAAGCAATAAAGAACGGGGCCATCCTTCATCAAAGGCGCCATCGCGTTGCAGAGCGCGACCAGCGCCGAGCCGAGAATGACGGGCGGATTGGTGGCCTTCACCTGGTTGGCCAGTTGCACCGCGACCTGCGGGCTCGACTGGTCGTCATGAAAGACGAATTTCAGCGGCTGGCCGTGAATACCGCCGCTTGCATTCGCCGCCTTTTCGAATTGCAGGAGCGCCTGATGCTCGGCTTTGCCGAGAAAGGCGCCGCCGCCCGTGAGCGGCAGGATGACGTTGATCTCCCGATCCGCCGCCTGGGCAATCGTCAAGCCGCATAAAAGTGCGGCGGCAACAAAAATGATGCGGACGCGCAATCGATCCTCCCTGCGGTCTGTTGGCGCTTATCTTTGGGTGGTTTGTAGCGGCTAATGATTGGCGGCGCTACGCCGCGCCCGCCATTTCCTTATCCGTCTCGTCCTCTTCGAGGCCGGCCAGCACCTTCACCTCCTCGTCAGAGGCGCCCAGCGTGCGCCAGGACACGGTCTTTTCGACCACCCCTTGATAGGAGCGAAGCTTGGCCTGCGCCAACCGTGGCTGGATGTGGCCGATCACCCGCCCCTCTTGCGCGAAAGCTTTCGCCGCATCGATCATCAGGCGGCGGAATTGCACGATCGCGATGTCGCTGGCGCCAAGGCGCTCCTGCGAGCGGTCGGCGATCGCGCCCATCGATTCCCACATCGCGATGTCCTGATTGGGGATGCCGGGAATGCCGGTAAAACTGCCGTTTTCCATCGCCACGCGGTCCTGAAGATAATTATTATGCGCATGGCGTTTGATCGGGCGAAACTCGTGATCGACGTCCTGGCCGACCTCCAGCACGCAAAACTTCCGCCACGCTTCGGTGGTGATCCCGGCCTGATCGCCTTCCGCCCAGGCGATGAAATGGAAAGTGCTCGACGTATCGCTGCGCGGCACGATGACGCTTGCGACATTGTAGGTAGAGTTCGGCGGGATCAGCGCGATGAACGGCGCGACATAGGTCGTGATGCGCACATAATCGTGGGAGTTCGCGTTCACAATCGGACGGCGGATCGCGGCATAACGCATGCCGTAATTGGTGAGCTGTACTTGAATGCGCGGATTCTTGTCGGTCGAGGGCCGTACCCAATGATCGCCCTTGGCCGCGGCATCGCCCTTGGCCGGGCGCATGTCGGAAGAATGCAAGGTAGAGGAATGCGCCGAATCGATCTGGCCCTCCATGATCTGCGCCCAGTTGCAGGGCAACTCGACCTTGGCGATCGCAACGCGCGCCTCTTGATGCGGCGCCTCCAAGTTCGGCGACCAAGGCGGCGCCTCGAATTCCGGCATGGTCTCGCTTGGCCCCATATAGGTCCAGACAAAACCGCCGGCCTCGCGCGTCGGGTATGAAAGATGTTTAGCCTTCTCGGGCAGGGCGCTTGTCTTCGGCTCCGATGGCATGTCGAGGATGTTGCCTTCGGTGTCGAATTTCCAGCCATGATAGAGGCAACGCAACCCGCACTCCTCGTTGCGGCCAAACGCGAGCGAGGCCTTGCGGTGCGGACAGGCTTCCCCAAGCAGACCGAGCTTGCCGTTACTATCGCGGAACGCCACCAGCTTTTCGCCGAAGAGCTGCACCCGCACCGGCGCGCCGTCGGGCTTGGCGACCTGTTCGGACAACAGCGCCGGCACCCAGTGTCGCCGCATCAGAGCGCCCATCGGCGCATCGCCCTCGACACGGCACAACAGTTCGTTTTCGGCGTGGGTCAGCATGGCTGGCGATCTTCCCGGAAAAGTCCTTAGGGTCCTAAGGATATACTACCCAAACATGGCCGTCCGATCCAGGGGGACCGCTTACGTGATGCCGTGGACTTTTTGGCGGACGCGTCTAAGCCGCGTTGTGTTGAGGTTTAGCCACGAGATCTATGCCTAGAGCATGAAGAACTTTTATGACGGTGGCGAATTCGGGCTTAGCATCTCCACCTAAAGCGCGATAAAGATTCTCGCGTGAAAGCCCTGACTTTTCAGCAATTGCGGCCATACCGTGAGAACGTGCAACCGCTCCAATTGCCATTGCAATCGCGGATGGGTCATCGGATTCGAAGGCTTCAGTGATATAAGCAGCAGCCATTTCTGGGCTATCCAGAAATTCAGCCGCATCAAATGGTTTAGCCCTCGCCATCGTTCAATCCTCCAACTCACTCGCTAATTGTTTAGCCAGAGCTATATCGCTCGCTTGCGAGCTCTTATCTCCACCACAAAGAAGAACGACGATCTCCTCACCGCGCTGAACGTAATAGACCCTATATCCAGGACCCGCGTGTATTCGCATTTCGCTAATACCGCTTCCAACCGGAGCGACGTCGCCGGGATTTCCAAGCGTCAAGCGGTCGATCCTGGCGATGATCTTTGCTCGGACCCGAATATCCCGTAAATTCTTGAGCCAAAGCAAGAACTCATCAGTTCTCTTGATCGTAAGCATTTGTAGTTTATGCGCTACAGTACGCGAAATGTCAATGACCTTGCTACGCCCTGAATCCGAGCAGAGGCGCTCACCCCCTCAGCCGCCGCTTCAAGGCTTCGACAAAACGGTCGGCGTCTTCTTCGTCGTTGAAGACATGGGGCGAAGCGCGCAGGCGCGACAGCCGCGCGGCCACGTGAATGCCTTCTTCGGCGAGGCCCTCGATCAGCCCCGGCGGCAAGCCGCCGGCAAAACCAAGGCTCAGAATGTGTGGGCTGCGAAATCTGGCGTCCATGATCCGCGCTTTCGTGTCGCGCAAACCCTCAGCGATGCGCCCCGTCAACATCGCGAGCCGCTCAGTGACGGCGTCAGCACCCCATTCGGCCATCATCTCCATGCCGATCGAGGCCATTTCTATCGAGATGAAATGGTCGCGCTCGCCCATGTCGAAGCGCTTGGCGCCGGCGACATAAGTCAAATCGGCGAAATAGACCTCGCCGTCCGAGTGGACGCCGCGCCGGCCAAAGCCGGTCTGTTCCAGCGGAATCCCATTTTGCTGACGTTTGGCGATATAGAGAAACGCCCGGCCATAGGGACCGAGCAGCCATTTATAGGTCGGGAAGATCACAAAATCCGGGTCCAAGGCCTTCACATCCATCGTCAATACGCCGGCGCTCTGCGTCGCATCGATCAAAAACACCGCGCCCTGCCGCCGCAGCGCCGCCGCCACGCGATCGAGATCGATCATCCCGCCATCCGACCAGTGCACCGACGAGATCGAGGCGAGCGCGACCGGCGAGGTGTCTGCCCGCTCGATCGACGCCAAAATCGCCGAGGTCCAGTCGCCATCGAGCGGTTGACGCACGGTTTCGATGGTAAAACCCTGCGCGGCGGCCCGCGTCTGCCATTCCAACACCGGCGAGGAATGGTCGTTTTCCAGGACCAGCACCCGCGTGCGCTCAGGAATAGCCAAGAGCTTGGCCGCGGTCGCAACCCCATAGCTGACCGAGGAGATCAGCGCGATATCGCTTGCATCCGCATTGATCAGGCGGGCGGCGGCATTGCGGGCGCGCTCATGTTCGCGGCCGGCAAAGGCCGCATCCAACGTCCACGGCGCGCTTTTGCGGCCGACGGCCATGCGCGCCGCCTCCTGGGTGCGCAGGAGCAGCGGGCTAAAAGACGCCGAATTGAGATAACAGATATCGCGCGGCACCGCGAAGAGGCCGCGCTGCGAGGCCAGCATGTGAATCTCTTCTTAGCAGAGACCACATCATAACCCGTTCCATCGCGAACGGCCATCCCGGCGGGGTCAGACTTAAGCGTCAGGTCGCCCACACTCCTTAGGCATGGAGTTTCGAAAAACGCGGATATTTTTGCCCGGCGCTGCTTCGGCGCGCCTGATATCCCTTCATTTTGTCGCGGGAGGCTTGAACATCGGCGCGTTCGAACGCCTTCCTCAGCGTATCGAGATCGCCTGCCGAAATGCGATGATTTTCGGCGGCCATGAACAAGAACGCCATCGCCGTTTCCCAGGTGAAATCGAGCGCCTTTGCCAGCACCAGGATCATCTCGCGGTTGTTGAGCGCAAACCCTGTTCCGACCAGATCGTCCGGCAGCGCGCATAGCAGCGACAGGCCGATCGTGACTTCGTCGATCTTGTGAGCCAGCGCATAGGCCAGGATGGTCTTCTCGCTCAAGCGGCCGGACTGATATCGGTCGGCGACAGCACGCCGCACCGCGAGATAATCCGTCGTATCCGAACCGAATTTGGAATTAAGCTTGAAGGCCGCCTTTTTCACGGTGGCCTGAATTTCCGCCGCAAGGTCGGGGCGCTCCTGTTCGAGCTTTTGCCTGACCTCATGGGAGGCCTTCGCGATCAGTTGACGGAACAAGTGCGGCGGAATTTCCTTCCGCAAACCGACCTGTTCGGCGAAGGCGAAATCCGTTTCCGCCCATTTGATCATCTGTAGGAAGCCGAAATCCGACAGACAAGCACACTCATTGGCGACGACCGATTGCGCGACTTCCCGATTGCCGCGCGTCAGAAGTTCGTCCGTCACCTCCACCGGCACGAAAATCCGCCGGGAAATCGCCAGCATATGCGGCTGGCCCATGGTTCTGATATTGGCGATCAGCGATTGATTGTCGAGCCGCGGCGAAAATTGCAGGATGGGGCCCGCCACCTCGATGGCGTCGTCGAACGCCAGCATCTTGACGATTTTTGGCGGCGCATTGTCGGAATGAGCAAGCCGGCGCGACAATTCGGCCCGCGTCGCCTGCTCGATCTGATCGGCCAGCCGGCCAATCACCTCGCCAAAGAGCCAGATCTGCTCTTCGCTGTATTCGCCATCGAGCAGAATATCGGTGGCATGCCACAGGGCATTGGCGCGACTCTCGGCAGAACCGCGCAAAATGGCCTCGTTCAAGTCTTTCAGGATGGAGTGACCGACCTCGATCATGATGCAAACTCCCGACAACGCCGGTGCGATCAGGGGTAGGATAGACGCCAAAATTTAAAGAGACGACTTCGAGTGGTCCCTGGTTTTTGACCTCGCCGCTACGGTCCGTTAACTTTGAAAAGCCAGCGCTAGGCAGGGCAAAAAGGGGCACATCATGGACGAGACGACCACGCGCGCGAATATTTTCCGGATGCCGCCGCCATCGATCGCCATGACCATTGCCGCGATCGGGGTGCTCATTCTCTCCTATGGCGTGAACGCGATGGATCGGACGCTGTTTCCCTTGATGCTCGCCGATGTCAGGCGCGAATATGGCTTCAGCCTGCCGCAGGCTGGCCTGACCTCGACCTTCTTCACCCTGGGGATGACGTTTGCGGGAATCCCGACCGGCTATCTGATGTCGCGATATTCCCGGAAAGCCGTGATTCAGATCGGCATTCTGATCTACTCGGTGGCGACCATCGTCACGGTCGCCTCGGCGGGCTTTGCCGATATGCTGCTTTACCGCGCGATCACCGGCATCGGCGAAGCCATGCAATTGACCGCGCTGCTTGCGGTATTTTCCAGCTATTTCGCGCGCTACCGCGCCGCCGGCGTCGGCATTTTGAATTACGCCTATGCGGGAGGGGCCGCGATCGGACCCTGGCTCGGCGGCAAATTGCTGGTCGAATACGGAACTTGGCGCGCGCCCATGATCATCTACGGCGTGATCGGCTTGGCGATGATGGCGCTGATCGCGGCGATCGTGCGGCCGCAACTCAGCGAAACCAACCCCGCCAAACGAAACGACACCCAACAGGACAATACCGCGATTGCCGCGGGTGGGGCCGCCTCGTTGAACAATCGCAACACCATCGTGCTCGTGGTCCTCAGCGTCCTGTTTGGACTGGCGCTCTACGGTTATCTCGGCATGTACCCGACTTTCCTGCGCGAACAGCTCCATTACGCTGCCCCGGACGCCGGGCGCGTGATGAGCATTTACGGGCTCGGCGTCCTGGTCTCGCTGTTTTCGGGATGGCTTGGCGACCGCTTTTCGCCGCGGCTCGTTCTCGGCGCAAGCTTCCTGCTCGCCAGCAGCGTGGCCACGCTTCTGTTCAACGGCCCGGCGGATTTCACGACGCAGGCCGCGTTATCCTTCGTGCTGGGCGCGACCTTCAGCGGCACGATCTTCGTCAATCTTGCCGCCTATCACGTCAAATCGGTCTCGGCCGACCTTGCCGGCCGCGCCTCGGGCGTGTTCGTGACCAGTGTCTACGGCTCGGCGACGGTTGCGGGTTACGCGATCGGCTGGGTGGTCGGCCTTAAGGGTTGGACCGTTGCCGGCAATATTCAGCTTGCGCTGTTGTGCTTTATCGGCGCGGCCATCGCGCTTTCGCTGCGGCCCGAACAGATGGCGCGGCGGACGGACTGAAGCGATGACACGCCACCCCAACGGCCTTCCCATTGTCTCCGTCAACGTTTTTCCCGGCGGCTTTAACTGGGGCGTTTATGTCGGACAGGACAAAGGCTTGTTTGCCGAGCACGGCATCGCGGTCGAGGTGCAGGGCACACCGAATTCCGTCGCGCAGATGACGGATTTTTCGACAGGCAAATTCGACATCGCGATGACCGCGATCGACAACATCGTCGCCTATGTCGAAGGCCAGGGCGAGGCGCCGATCGGTCCGCAAAACGACTTCATGGCGGTGATGGGCAGCGACAGCGGCTTTCTCAGTCTGGTTGCCTCGTCTTCGATCCGAAAAATCGAAGACCTCGCCGGAAAAACGCTTTCCGTCGATGCGATGACGACGGGTTACGCCTTTGTGCTTTACGAGATCATGCGCCGGCACGGCCTCGACAAGGACAAAGGCGATTACGAGATCGTGCGCGCCGGCGGCATGGTACAGCGCTGGGAGGCTTTGCGCGAGGGGCGCCACGCCGCGACGCTGTTGTCGGCGCCTTATAATCTGATCGCGGAAAATTCAGGCTTTGTCGAATTGGCCAAAGCCACCGACATCATCGGCCCCTATCAGGGCAATGTCGCGGCGGTGCGCCGGCCCTGGGCCGCGCAAAATCGCACAAAAGTCACAGCCTATATCCGCGCCTACCGCCAATCGATCGCCTGGCTTTACGAAGCGCAAAATCGCGACGAGGCGATCGCGATCTTGCGGCGGCACCTGCCGCAAATGCCGCAAGAGATTGCAAAAGCAAGTCATGACGAACTGCTTGATCCTGCGCGCGGCTTTTTTAGGACATGCGAGATCGACCGCGCCGGCCTTAATTGCGTGCTCGATTTGCGCAGCCGTTACGGCCTGCCGCCAAGACGGTTAGACGACCCTGCCAAATATTGCGATCTGGGTTTTGGTTAGTTTCTCTTGCCGCCTGCGGCCGTAACCGGGGAAAGGTGAACCGAAATTGCTCACACCGCCGCGATGGTCTGCACCTCGACCAAAAACGGCTCCTTCACCAGCCGATCGACGATCAGCAGCGTGTTCGGCGGATATTTCCCATCTCGAAACATTTTGGGGAATTCGCGCTGACGAAACGCCATGAATTTCGCAATGTCCTGCGAATGAACCAGATAGGTCGTGAACTGCACGACATTGGCAAAGGAGGCGCCCGCCGATTGCAGCGCCGCCTCGACATTGCGAAACACTTGGGCGGTCTGAGCGTCGAAATCGCCCTCGCCGACGATGTTGCCGGCGGCATCGCCCGACAGCATGCCGGCGATAAATAAGAATTCGCTCGCCTTCACCCGCGTGACATGGGTGTATTGCCCCATCGGGGCGCCAAGTGCGTCCGGATTATAGATATTGAGTTCTGCTGACATGACTTTCTTATCCCTTCGACTATTGCTGCCCCGCAGTACGCGCGTTAAGCTTATCAAGTATTGATAGCAGGAGGCATGCGTGATCCCAACCGATGAGAGCCAAGTTTCTGAGGACCGTCGCGACGCGCTGCGCTACGCGCTTGGAATCGGCAGCGCGGCCGCGCTTTCCTCAGCATTGGCAAGCCCAGCAGCGGCGCAAAATGCGGCCGACAATACGCTCGACCGCATTCGCGCAAACAAGGTAATGCGGATCGCGGTGCTGCCGGGAGAGCTGCCTTATTTCAACAAGGATCTCTCAACCGGCACATGGTCCGGCTTCTCCATCGAGATGGCCAACGACATCGCGAAACTTCTCGACGTCAAGCTCGACTATGTCGAATCGACCTACGGCAATTCGATCCTCGATTTGCAGGCCAACAAGATCGATCTCGGCTTCGCGCTCAACCCGACGCCGCAGCGCGCGCTGGTGGTGGATTTCACCAATCTCGTTTTCCCCCATCCGTTCGGCGCCATGCTGCGCAAGGGCCTGGAAGCCAAGACCTGGGCCGACATCAACAAGCCGGAGATTAGAATCGCGGTCGATGCCGGCTCGGCCAATGAGGCGGTGGCGAGACGTTTTGCGCCGAATGCGACGATCAAATCGCTGAAGTCGCGCGACGAGGTGATGCTGGAAATGGCGTCAAGCCGTGTCGATTGCGTCGTCAATGCGCTGGTGCTGGGACTGACCGCGATTGCCAAGAACCCAAGCCTCGGCAGCTACAAGATTTTGCAATCGCCCTCGGTGACGGTTGCAAGCGGCATGGCGGTCCGCCGCGAAAGCGACAAACGCTGGCGCGATTTCCTCTCGGTGTGGGTCGATTACAATCGCGGCATCGGTCAGATGCGCGAATGGTTCGTTAGGGGGCTCGCGCTGTCGGGCGTGAAGCCTGAGGATGTTCCGGTCGAACTGAATGTTTAGAGCATGATCCGGAAAAGTGTGAAGCGGTTTTCCCTCGTGACAAACGCCAAAGGCGTTTGCGCGGAGATCATGCTCAATCAAAGACCTAAAGCGCGATGACGATTCAACCAAATCTCATCGCGCTTTAGGTGACGACGCTCCTCTTCACCTCTCCCCTTGTCATAAGATCATGCCGCGTTCGAGCTGGCGCGCGGCGTCCGTCGTCAAAATTAATCACAAACCTCAGAGTTATAGAACTCTTCCTATCGAGGCGAACGCCATCATCAGTTCTTTTTTGCCTCATAAACGACCTTGCCGCCGACCATGGTTAGGAGAGGTTTGATATCTTTGATTTCGGAGTCCGGCACAGTGAGATAGTCGCGATCGAGGACGAGAAGATCGGCGTATCTCCCCGGCGCCAGGGAGCCAATATTGTTTTCTTGAAACAAGAATGCAGCGTTGCTGCGCGTGTGCGCGATCAGCGCCTCTTCGCGCGATATGCTCTGCCGGTTCACCTTGCGTCCGCCTATCATTTCACCTGTGACCGCGAATGAAAGGGTATAAAATGGGTTCGATGGGGTCACCGCGGTCGCATCTGAGCCGAGACCCCAGCGAATACCCGAATCCTGCACGCGCCGGAACGGCGGCATGTCCCACGCCCTTTCCCCGTGTACCCCGTGCATCAGCGCGCCTTGGATCAATGGCCGCGAGTGAAGCTGCGCCATCATGCCGAGGCGCTTCATGCGCGCGAGCTGTGCTTCCGTGACTTGGTCGAGATGCGCCAATGACCAGTGGAGTCCCTTTATGGGATGCGTCTTGTTGACGTCTTCATAGACGTCGAGCATAGCATCGATCACGCTTTCCATTTCGACATGCGAGTTGAAATAAAGTCCACGCTCCGCCAACGCGGCAACAAGGCGCCTGAATTCAGAGAGGGCCTCCGCGGGCGGCGCGGTAGCCGGACGCAGGAGCTGTGTGAAAAGCGGCAGATAGGCACCCTCACCCCAACCGACATTATCGAAATAATCATTGCCCTGGAACGGAACCAGTTGTTTGACCTCAGCAATGGCGACATCGAGCTGCGACGGCGTAGCTGGCATGCGGAAGACTGTATAGAACGCACGGATATTCAATTCACCTTTGGCAGCGAGCGCGCGGTAAGGTTCGTAATGCTTGTCGCCGATGCCGCGTCCGCCGGCGTCGAGCCAGGCGGTGACGCCAAGCGAGTTGAGCCTGGTCACGAGCTGTCGCGTATTGGCAATCCAGGTGTCAAAACCCTTGAGTGGAATATTCGCCGCGACGAAGGCGACGCCGCCCCCGCCCGTCACGAGCCCATTCGGCCGGCCATTGGCGTCGCGCTCGATCTTGCCGCCCGGTGGATCGGCGGTACTCGCATCGATATTCGCCGCCTTCATAGCCGCGGTGTTGAGCACCGTGTGATCGTAAACCGACTGTAGCGCCACGGGATTATTGGGTGCGATGGCATCGAGTTCAGCGCGGGTGAACCGTTGCTGGTCGTCGGTGAACTGCTCTTCTGACCAACCGCCGAGCACGGTGATCCATTCACCAGGCGGCATCTGGGCGACGCGTTCGGCAACAAGCTTGAGGGCACGAGCACGTGAGGTTACGCCGTCAAATCGCACTTCGTCGTGCTCGGCGGCGCGAATCCAGTGAGCATGATTGTCGATCAGTCCGGGGATGACGGTGCGGCCGGCTAAATCGACGACCTGAGTCCGCGGCCCTTTTAGTCTATCTATTTCGGCGGTAGAGCCGGCCGCGACAATACGCTGCCCCTTGATCGCCAGCGCCTCCGCGACCGTAAAGCGGTCGTCCACGGTGACGACCTTGCCATTGATCAGCATCAGGTCCGCGGCGTCCTGCGCGGCACTGAGAGATGGCAGCAGTACAAAACCCAGGCCGAACGTGAATAGAACGCTGAGCGCGTGACGCATTTTTTGTTCTCCCCCTTTTGCTGGCATCAAACCGAATTTGGCTACGTGCCCATTAGTCCGCGTCCACTCAAGCCTTATCATAGATCATGCCGCGTTCGAGCCTTCGGGCCATCAGCGTCGCCGGAAACAGGATCGCGAAATAAATCAACGCCACGATGGTATAGACCTCAAGCGGCCGGTAGGTGTCGGCGTTGATGAGGGTTGCGTTGTAGACGAGGTCGGGAACGGCGATCACCGAGACGAGCGAGGTGTTCTTCAATTGCGTCACCGATTGATTGACATAAGGCGCCAGCATCGGTTTCATGGCCTGCGGCAGGATCACCAGCCGCAACAGCCGCCACGGCGTCAAACCGAGCGCGCGTGCCGCATCCCATTGCCCGCGGTGAATGCTCTCGATGCTGCCGCGCACGATCTCGGCGTAAAATGCCCCGCCATAGAGCGACAGCACGGTGATCGCCGCGACATGTGCCGGAATATTCACTCCGATCACGACCGGGAACGCATAATAGAACCAGATGATCTGCACCAATAGCGGCGTGCAGCGAAACGTCTCGATATAGGCGACCAGAAGCCAATCGATCACGGGATAACGCCGCAGGCGCAAGATGCCGACCACCAAACCAAGCAACGTCCCGAGCAGGACGGTGCCGATCGTGTACGCCACCGTCCAGCCAATCCCGAGCCAGAACAAATGGCTGTATTTGGTCAGGATGGCGAAGTCCCAGACGTAATTCATGCCGACACCTGCTCAGCGCCTAATATGTGCTGCCGACCGCTCATCATAGATACCGGCCAGTCATAGATACCGGCCAGGTGCAAACGCGCTCGCATCGAATGAGGGATCCTCGCCCGCGATCATCGCGGCAATCGCCGCCCCCGTCGCCGGCCCCGTGGTGAAACCGATATGCTGATTGCCGAAGGCGAGCCACAGGCTCGCATGACGCGGCGCGCGCCCGATCATCGGCAGACTGTCGGGCAAGGTCGGCCGCGCCCCGCGCCAGGGTTCGCCCACCGCCGCGCCGAATTCGGCGACGCCGCGCGCCATCGGCACCACCATGTCGAGCTGGGCAAAGGACGACGGTGCGTCGCGGTCGGTCAATTCGACGCCCGAAGTGACGCGAATGCCGTTTTCCATCGGCGTCATCAGGAAACTTCCTTCGGCATCATGGATCGGGCGGCGCAAGGCGCGTGCCGGGTTCGGCGTGAACTCCTGATGATAGCCGCGCTCAAACGCCAGCGGCACGCGATAGCCGAGCGGCCGCAACAGATCGGAAGACCAAGGGCCGAGCGCGACCACGATATGGCGCGCGCGAATGGCGCCATCGCCAAACACCACGCGCCAACCTTCGCCCGAAGGCTCGATCGCCTTGATATCGGATTTACGAATCTCGCCGCCGGCGCCCGCAAACATCCGCGCATAGGCCTTGACCACGGCGCCCGGCGAATCCACCGAGGCGGTTTGCGTGTGAAGGAGTCCCGTTCGATAGACCGGCACGATGTCAGGCTCAAGCGCCGAAATCGCCTGACGGTCGAGGAGCTCGCTTTCGATGCCGAACTCGGCCAGAAAATCCTGCTCTTGTTGGGCGGCCGCGATTGCCTCACTGCGCCACACTTTCAGCCAGCCGGTTTCGCGGATGCGTTGGGAAGCGTTCGCCTTCACGATCCATTCGCGGTGCAATTTCAGCGACGCGCCGATCAAACCATGCAGCGCTTTGGCGCGCGGCAGGGTTTGCGAGGGCATGGCGTTGGCCAGAAAGCGCGCGACCCAATCGAGATTTCGCATCACCCAGATCGGGTCCCAGCGCAGCGCCGCATGCGTATTGGTGAGATACCCCGGCAGCGCGCTCCAGAGCGATGGCTTGTTGAGCGGCAAAATCGATCCGGAGCTTAAGATTCCGGCATTGCCATAGGAGGTCTCAGAGCCCGGCTCGCGCCGGTCGATGAGGACGACCGAAAACCCGCGTTGGCGCGCGGCGATCGCGGCCGACACGCCGACAACGCCCGCGCCGAGCACCGCGACATCCGTTTGCTTATCCATCATATCCCTGACATTCCCCAATACCCGTTACGCCAAT
Organism: Bradyrhizobium sp.; assembly: GCA_035295025.1. GTDB lineage: Bacteria > Pseudomonadota > Alphaproteobacteria > Rhizobiales > Xanthobacteraceae > Bradyrhizobium. The sequence goes on along the minus strand of DATGJS010000208.1, from coordinate 4,506 downwards.
GTGAGCCCGCCATCGACCGGCAGCACCGCGCCCGTCACATGCGAGGCTTCCGCCGACAACAGGAACGCGATCACGGAAGCGACTTCGTCCGCCTCCGCCAGACGGCGGAACGGATTGGCGGTCGCGGCTTTTTCCCAGGCCTGCGCGTCGAGCGCGCCCATGAGCCCAGCATCCTTGCGCGTAAAGCCGGGCACCACAACATTGGCGGTTGCGCCCGAGCTTGCAAGTTCGATCGCAAGGCATTTCACCAGCGCTTCGAGGGCCGCCTTTGCCGCGCCCGATCCCGGATAGGTCGAATCCGGCGTGAAGCGATGCGCGGCAAAACTGGAGACTGCAACGACGCGCCCTTGGGGGCGTCGTGTCAAATCCGGCAAGGCCGTGCGCACCAGCTCGTGAAACGCGCCTGCCATCACCGCGAAGGCGCGCTCCAGGCCTTCGCGCGGCAATTGCGAAAAACCGCGCCGATCGGCAAAGCCCGCAGCATGCACGATTGCATCGATATTCCCGAACGCCTCGCGCGCGGCCTTTACGAGCTCGGTGGCCGAACCCGCGCAAGCGAGATCGCCGGTCGAACAGGCGACCCTGGCGCCAGCATTTTCGCATTCGGCCGCGACCGCTCGCAACCGCGCGATTCCCGCCGCATCGCGTCCCTGCCCGTGGAGCATCAGGCAGGCGCCGGGCGCCGCCAAACGGCGCGCGACCGCGGCGCCGATTCCCGACCCGCCGCCCGTGATGATGGAAACACGCAAAAATCGCCCCTCGCCGCCTGATTATCTCCCCGGGATGACTATAGCCAACGATCGCAAGGCGCGCGAGCGCCGCTTCGCTCGGTGGAACGGAAAGCCATGGCCATTACGGCAGCATCAAAAGCAAGCTGGCGACAACCATGGTCGCCACCGCCGACAAAGCGAGCGACCAGTGAACGCCGATCAGGCTTCCGATCAGGCCGACGGAAACCCCGCTGAAGGCGCGCAGGCCCAAGCTTGCCATGTTAAACAGACCGATCACGCGACCGCGTTTGTCCAAGGGCGCATCGAGCTGAACCAGACTCTGGGCCATGGCGTTGAACGACAATTCCAGAAAACCAGCGGCGAATAAAAAGCCAAGCGCGAACCAATAACTATTGGCGAGCGAAAAGGCCGTCAACGCGGCACACCATAACAGCGCCAGAACGATCGCGGTGCGTGGCCGCGGCGGCAGCCATCCGCCGCCCTCCAAAACCAGACCCGCCAGGAATCCACCGGCGGCGTCCGCTGCCAATAACAGGCTGTAAGCAAAGCCGGGATCTCCATGGTGCAGATCGCTCGCAAAGCCCGGCATTTGCGAACTATAGGCATTGCCGACAAAGAAGGAGGCGGCGCCCGCCAGACAAACCATCGAAACGATGGTCGGATGGCTCTTGATGTCGCGCATCGTCGTGATGATGTCGTTGAGCCCCCGCACCGCGCGTCGCGGACCGGCCGCGCCGGCCCGAAAGCGTGGGCCGTAGGGCGCGGCGACAAGCCACAGTACCAGCGGCAGATAAAAGACGGTGTTGAGCATGATCCCGGCGGCCGGTCCAAACGCCAGCAGAATGACCGCGCCCACGCCCGGCCCCACCAGGACGGCGAGATACCGAGCCATGGCGTTGAGTCGCACCGCGCTTTCGAGATCCGAGGGGCCGACAATATCGTAAAGCAGCATCTGGTTCGGCGTTTGCCACAACACGCCGGCGCAGCCATGAACGACCAGGATCGCCATCGCCTGCCACATCTGAAGGGTGCCTGTGACGAAGAAATAGCCCCAGCTCAAGGACGCGATGATGAACAGCACCATGCCGGCCTGAATCACCCGGCGCGGGTCGAAACGTTCCGCCAGCGCGCCGGAAGCGACCGAGAACAAGAGGAACGGCAGCCAATGCGACACGATCGCAAAGCCCGCCAGCGCCGGTGAATGAAACTTCTGATACACGACCCAATAGCTGATCACATGCTCGACATTGTCGGCCATCATCGCCAGCACATAGGTGATGAACTGGGCGCGAAAGCCCTGGTGCCGCAGCGCCGCAAAGGATCGTTTTTTCGAAGAGGAAACGCCGGCTGGCGCGGCGGTTGTTTCATTCATGGCAAGAAAGCTTCCGAGAGAAAATGCGAATGATCGCAGCGCCGATAGCGGCGCGCTCAACAGCGGCATGCCATGCGCCGGCGGCGCCAGCAACCACCATTTGGCTCAGCGTCACACCGAATTCAGCGCATGAACCCATGCCTCATGATAGAGCGCGTAGCCGTCACCACGCCGCGCCAGCCGCGCGAAGGCCGGAAAATGCAGGTGCATGCCGGCAACGAGGACGCGATCGGAAGAAACCCGGTCGAACATGCGTTTGCGGGATGCCGCGGCCGCCGCCAAATCAGTATCGAAGGCCATGCCGGCTTCCGGAAACGCGGTTTGCACTTCCGGCACATGGACCGTGTCGCCCCAGATCATCAACTGATCGTTGCCGGACGTCACAAGATAGGCGGTGTGGCCCGGCGTATGCCCGTGACTAGGCACCGCGCTCACGCCGGGAAAGACTTCACCCTGTTTGAACAGACGGGTGCGGGTCTTATAGGGCGCGACCTGTTCGCGGCCGGCGAGAAAATAAAGCTTCCGCGATCGCTCGTCGGCCTTGGCCATGGCGCCATCGTCGAACCAATAGGGCAGCTCGTTCTCGTGCATCACCAGTTCGGCGTTCGGAAACAGCAACGCGCCATTCGACATGTCGGTGAGGCCGGCGGAATGATCCGGATGCATGTGGGTGAGCAGCACGGTATCGATCGATTTCGGATCGATGCCGGCGGCCGCGAGGTTGCGTTGAACGAAGCCGGCGGTCGGCTGAAGATAATTGCCAGATCCCGTGTCGATGATCGCGACACGGCCTTTGGAATGGATCAGAAAAGTATTGACGCTGGTGCGCCGCGCCGGCCGAAACGCGTCCCGCAAAATCCGATGTGCCTCGTCGAGATCGACATTGCGCATTACATCGAGATTGCCGTCGAGATACCCATCGCTGATGGCGGTGACGACGATATCGCCGACCTTGCGATGATAGAGGCCGGGAATCTGCTGGACGGGTGGCAAAATCATGCGAAAAAGACCTCGGCTCGGTGAAAGATGATGTGGGCGCGCGATCACGCCTCGACGCTTCGCAGGAATTCATCGATGCAATCGGCGATCAGATCGGGCGTCTGCACGGCCATATAATGCCCGGTGCGCACTTCGACATAGCGCGCGCCTGGAATCGCATCCACCACCTTTTTCACCAGCGGCGGCGGCCGCACGCGATCGAGGCTGCCGCCGATCACAAGCGCCGGACAAATTATCCTGCCAAGCTCGGCACGCATGTCCGCGCCTGCCAGCATGCGCCAGATCGCGGCATAGCTCGCGGGATCGTTGCCGAGCCAGCGCGACCGAAACCGCTCATATCGCTTGAGATCGCCGCGAAGCTCCGGGGCGTAACCGTTCAGCATGGCATTATCGACGGCGAAGGCGATTCCTTTGGCTTCGATCTGGACGAGGCGTTCGAGCGCCGCGACCCGACGATCCGGCGCGATGCCGGTGGCCGGGCTGCCGACGATGACGGCGCTGGCCCGCTCGGGATATTGAGCGGCGAATTGAAGCGCGATCGCGCCACCGACGGCAATGCCCGCGAGCGCCACCTTGCCTTTAAGTCCGAGAGTATCGAGCAGCGCGGCGATATCGGCGGCCATCGTGTTGAAACTCAACTCGCCCCGGACTTTCTGCGACAATCCCGCGCCGCGTGTGTCATAGCGCAAGACGCGGCGCGATGGCGAAAAGCGTGGGACAATCTCGTCCCAACTTTCGAGCGAGCCGCCCATTTCGTGCACAAGCACCAATATGCGCTCGCCCTTGCCGCTGAGCTCATAGCGCAGCGCGACGCCGTTCACTTCGATGAAATCCATTTGGCGTCCAGCCTATTGTTTGACACGTTTTCCTCACGCGAACCGTTATCCACCATGGCAGAACTCGTCGCGGCTTCCAACCGCGCGGAGGAGCCATGCCGGCGCGAGGCTCGACAATTTCGCCGCCGTGGTGGCACGTTCGGCCGAAAATGCAAAGACCGTGCTGGACGGCCCGGCACGCCGCCCTGCATTGAGCGCTTCCACATGAACCCAAGAATGTTTCGCCTTGCCCCGATAGCCTTGCTTGCGATCCCGCTCGTCGCGCCGATCAAAGCCGAGACTTGGCCGAACCGGCCGCTGACGATGGTGGTACCGTTCGCGACGGGTGGGCCGATGGATTCGGTGGCGCGCATTCTGCAATCCGCTTTGAGCGATGCTTTGCAACAGCAGGTGATTATCGAGAATGTCGGCGGCGCCGGCGGCATGATTGGCGCCGCCCGGGTCGCCAAATCGGCGCCGGACGGATATCAATTCGTGCTCGGCAATGTCGGCACGCACGCCGTCAGTCAAACGCTTTATAAGACGCCGTTTTATAATTCGATCTCCGATTTCATTCCCGTCGTCCTGG
>DATGJS010000207.1:0-3383 GCA_035295025.1 Bradyrhizobium sp. | reverse complement strand
GGATCGACCGTCTGCTCAATATCGCCGAATATAAGCGCAGACAGGCGGCGCCCGGCGTCAAGGTGACGCGAAAGAATTTCGGCCGCGATCGCCGCTATCCGATTACCAATCGCTTCCGCGACGACGGAAGGCCGCTCGAGTAGGTCGCAGTGTTAGCGCGGTGGAATGAACGTTGGTCCCACCGAGCGTATCGGCTTGTTTTCAGGCGAGGCGCCGGAAGCCGCCGCGGCCGTGCTGGGGGTGGAATCGGGGGACGCGGCCGTGGTGGCGACGGTGCCCTTTTTGGCCGATGCCGACGGTTTGGCCGGCGGCCGCGACATTTTTTTGGCGCTCTCTTCGGTGACGATGATGTCGCCCTGTTGTTCGGCGACGGCTTTGTCGTCGATCGCTTTCAGAGCTTCGGACCAAGTCTGTCCGGTGGCTTTGCAGGAACAGGACGGATTGAATTCCTGACGGAAACGGAAGGCGTTGGGCGACGATGTATAGGGCTGGCCGCTGACCGACACCGCCTGATTGATGTCCTCGCCGGGATTGCGATAGGCATAGAGATTGGCCTCGGCCGCCGGGCACAAGGCTTTGCAGGATTTCTCGTCGTCGGGAAAACGGGTCGGCACGGTGGCAAACGAAATCGGAAAATAGCCGCCATCGCAGGAGCGGACACAAACCGTGCGGTAGGTGCCGGACGGCGGACCCAAATCGGCGGGCGGGGCGCCGGGACTGACATTGCCGAACAGATTATTCAGGAAATTACCCGGCCCTTGTTGCTGCACGGCATTGGCATATTGCGGGCCGCAACTGTTCTGCGCGAGGGCAAGAAGAACCGAGCGGCGCTGGTTCTCGCGGTCGTTGCCGCCGAGCCCGCCGCTGCGCAATCGTTCGAGGCTGGTCGTGATTTGATCGAGGTTGGCGCGCATCTGCTGGATCTGGTTGTTCACCGGACCGCATTGCGCCGCCTGGCCGGTGAATAACGAGAAAAAGCCCGAACTGTCGCAGCCCATTCGCTTGGCCTGCGAGGTGACGCGGTCAAGTTCCGCTTGTTGCTTGGTGGCCGAGTCTTGGTAACGGCGAATCTGCTCGTCCTTGGCCGGGTCGCCGCTGCCGCCACGGTCGATCGTCGCCAATTGCGCCTCAAGCCGCGGGCACATCGGGTTGGTCGCCGGGCTATTTTGCGGAGGCGGACCGATTTGCGCACGGGCTTCGACACCCAACAAAAGGGCGGCGAGAAGTGTTGCGCAAACCAGGGATGATCGAGGGCAGGTGATATTCAATTTTTCAGGCATATCCAGCCAATAGAGCGTTTTCGCAAAGGCAATTCCACGCACGCCCCTGAGATTACCGGAGACGCGGCCTGACGCCGCCTTTTGAGTGACGGTTTCCATAGCCGCTTCTGGGGGCCACGTCACGTCGTTTCCGCGGCGCTAATATGGCGGAATTCCTGGAAAGGGGATCGAGGCCGGCTTCAGCGCTGGCAGGTGATGGCGACGTATTCATCGCAGCCGGTGTGGCCGCAATTTTCACCGGCTTTCGGAATCGAGCCGGTGATTTCATCGGGATCGATCCGGCGGAAGGACGAGGCTTGGGCGAAATTCCGCGACTGACAATAGGATTGGGCGGCATGGGCGCCGCATTTCTCGCCCTTGGCGAGGCATTGATCGACCCCATATCCATCGGGCTGATTGGCAATGATGAAAACCCGGCTATCCGCTCGTGCCGCCACCCCGGTGAAAAGGGACAGGCAGACCAAAATCGCTGAAATCCACCGCATGCTGCACCGGTGTGAGGAGAATCGTTTGCGGCAAGATAGACGCAAAACATAAATAATGATTAACCATGGCCTTCGCGGCGATTTCGCGGCCGAAGCGAATCCCCCCAAGGGTTCCTCACACCGTCCCCTTGACCGATTCTACCGGCTGGCCCATGGTATTTTTCATGAACGGTCTTCTCGCCATTTGTGGCATTTGCCGCGAGATTATGAGCTAGCGATTCGCTGGCTGAGGCCGTCTTTTTCTCACGAGAGATCATTGGACGCCCGGCTACAGGGGTTTCCATGGAACTGCGCCTTTACGATACGCTGACCCGCGAAAAGCGCGTTTTCACGCCGATCGATGCGTCCAACGTGCGCATGTATGTTTGCGGGCCGACGGTCTATGACTTCGCCCATATCGGCAATGCGCGCCCCCTCATCGTGTTCGATGTGCTGTTTCGTTTGCTGCGCCATCGCTTTGGCGAGGACCACGTCACTTACGTGCGCAACATCACCGACGTGGACGACAAGATCAACGAGCGCGCCGCGCGGGATTTTCCCGGCCTGCCGCTGAACGAAGCGATCCGGAAAGTCACCGAACAGACCGAAAAACAATTCCACGCCGATGCCGAGGCGCTCGGCTGTTTGCGTCCGACGATTGAGCCGCGCGCCACCGATTTCGTGCGGCCGCGCGCCGATGGCAAAGTGGACATGGTCTCGTTGATCGAGCAATTGATCGCGCGCGGTCACGCCTATGAAGCCGCGGGCGAAGTGCTGTTCGATGTCCAGTCGATGCCGGATTATGGCGCGCTGTCGGGCCGCAAGCTTGAGGAGCAATTGGCCGGCGCGCGTGTCGCCGTCGATGCCCACAAGAAGAATCCGGCCGACTTCGTGCTGTGGAAGCAGTCGTCAGAGAACGAGCCCGGTTGGGACAGCCCGTGGGGCCGGGGACGGCCGGGCTGGCACATCGAATGCTCCGCCATGAGCGCGGCCTATCTTGGCAACGTGTTCGACATTCATGGCGGCGGCCTCGATTTGATTTTCCCGCACCATGAAAACGAAATCGCGCAATCGCGCTGCGCGCATGGCACGGCCATGATGGCGAATTTCTGGATGCACAACGGCTTCTTGCAGGTCGAAGGCGAGAAAATGTCGAAATCGACCGGCAATTTCGTCACGATTCGGGAATTGCTTGACGATTGGCCGGGCGATGTTCTGCGTCTCAATATGTTGAAGACGCACTACCGTTCACCGATCGATTGGACGCTCAAAGGTCTCGAAGAGAGCAAACGGGTCATCGATTCCTGGTACAGCATTATTGGCGATGACACGAAAGCAACGGGGAGTGCCGACGAGGATGTCCTTTCATTGTTGGGCGACGACCTCAACACCTCAGGTGTGATCACGCGTCTGCACGCGATAGCTTCCAGCCGAACGGGGACTTCGGGATCGTTCCAGATTGGTATCAAGCAGACGCTCAAGGCCTCGGCGATGCTGCTTGGATTGTTGGAAAAGACAAAGGAAGGATATCTTGCCGGCGATCCTAAGGCGAGCCGTGTGAAACACGTGAGTCAGGATGTCGTTAAGTCTTTGATCGAGGACCGCACCGCCGCCCGCGCGCGCAAGGACTTCAAAGAGT
>DATGJS010000206.1:0-14090 GCA_035295025.1 Bradyrhizobium sp. | reverse complement strand
CTGGTCGGCGCGATCACCGGAGAGGTCGAACGGCTCGACAGCTTCATCGGCAACCTTCTCCATGCGACGCGCGTCGGCGCAAGCGATATCCGCCCGCATCTTTCCTGCGCGGATCCGCGCGACATTATCAACGCGGCCCTTCGCAAAAGGAAACGGCAATTGGCCGCCCACACCGTCAAGGCCAGTTTCGATGCCGATCTGCCGATGGTCAATGTCGATTCCCCTCTCCTTGAGGAAGCCTGCGGTCAATTGCTGGAGAATGCCGCCAAATATTCCGCGCCGGGCTCGACCATTTCGGTCAGCGTCCGCTCCCATGACGGGCGGGTCAGCCTCTCGATTGGCGACGAAGGGGTCGGCATCACAAAGGACGAACGCGCCCAGCTCGGACAGCGATCGTTCAGGGGCGAGCGTCACCGGGCGACGATCTCCGGCGCAGGCCTGGGCTTCTGGATCGCTTCGACCTTCGTCAAAGCCAATCACGGATCGATCGAGATCACAAGCGAAGGTCAGGGATGCGGGACCACGGCGTCCATCATTCTGCCCGAGGCCATGCTCGAAGAGGAAGCTTGCGGGTTCGAACGATGAGTAAGTCCACCAATCTCGTCCTTTTGATTGACGACGAACCCAAGATCAGACGGTTTATCCGGGCCGGCTTCGAGCTTCATGGCGGCTTCACCGTGCAGGAAGCCGCCAATGCCGCGGAGGGATTGCACGCAACGACGTTCAACACGCCGGACCTCATCATTCTGGATCTCGCCTTGCCGGACCGGCGCGGAACCGAGGTGCTCGAACTGATTCGCTCCTGGTCCAACGTTCCGATCATCGTGCTTTCGGTCGAAGCCAATGAAGAGGAAAAGGTCAGACTGCTCGAAGCAGGCGCCGACGATTATGTCGTCAAACCGTTCGGAATCGCGGAATTGATCGCGCGCAGCCACGCGGCGCTTCGACGCTATTTCAAGAGCACCAATGAAAGCCCCGTGGTGATCGCCGGCCCCCTTTCCATCGACCTCGTCAATCGGACGGTTCTGTTGAACGACGTCCGGGTCAAGCTGACCCGAAAGCAATATAGCCTGCTGCATATTCTGGCGACCCATGCCGGCCTTGTGGTCACCCATGACCGCCTGCTCGACGAGATATGGCGCGACAGCGTCCGAAAGAACATTCAATATTTGAGAATTCTGGTCCGGGATTTGCGGCAAATCATCGAGCCGGATCCCAATCAGCCGCGCCTTCTCATCACCGAGTCCGGGGTCGGCTATCGCTTGCAATCCAAATTCGAGGATCGCTGAGGTGAGCCAGCGCTTGCCGGGGATCGGGAGCTTCGCGGGCGCTATTTGGCTTCCTCGGCCACGACCAAAGCGGGTGGCTCGCCCATGGCGCATTCACGCCAATCCGGCACCGTGCAGTTCACGGGCCAATGGCCGCCGAGCGCCATGAACAAGGCCGCCGTATCCGACAGGCGGTTGGCCTCGGTCTGGACACGAATCACCCCCGCCGTCAGATAGGTCTGCTGCGCGTTGAGGACGGCCAGTTGGTTGACCTGTCCCTCGTTGAGCTGTTTCTCCACGATGTCGAGGCTGGCCTTGGCGGTATCTTCGGCGCGCCGCGCCGCGCGCATCGCTTTGGCATCCGCCTGCAAGGCCCGCAGCGCATCGGCGACATTTTGGAACGCCGTGATCACGGTGGCGCGATATTGCGCTTCGGCCTGATCGAGCACCGCTTCGGCCGCCTTTTGCCTGTGATAGAGCGTAAGACCGTCGAAGATCGGCGCGGTGACGGCCGCGCCCAACGTATAAAATCCGGTTCCCGGTTGGAACGCGGTGGCCCAGTTGAACGCACTCGATCCGCCATTGGCGGAAAGGGTGACATTGGGCAGACGCGCCGCGATCGCAACCCCCACCAGCGCGCTCGCCGAATGCATATTGGCTTCCGCCGCCCGCACATCGGGCCGCTGATCGACGAGCTTGCCGGGCAGGCTGATCGGCAAATTGGTCGGAAGCTTCATATGGGCGAGATCGAATTTCTGCCTGATCTCGTCGGCGGCGTATTGGCCGGCCAGCGCGGTCAGGAGATCGCGCTGCTGGTCGAGCTGTTTCTGGAGCGGCGGCAGCAATTGCTCGGCCTGGGCCAAGGCCGCTTCCTGCGCCAGCACGTCGGCCCGCGCGGCTTGGCCGAAGTTCAATTGCCGCTTCAGGATGTCGAGAAGATGCTTCTCGATCGCGATGATCCGTTCCGTCGCGGCGATCTGGCCGCGCAGCGAGGCTTCTTGAATGGCCGCCGTCACCACATTGCTGGTGAGCGTCAAATAGGCCGCCTCGAGCTGAAACAATTGTTGCTCGGTCACGGCGTCCAAATTCTCGACGGCGCGGAAATTGCCGCCCCAGATATCGGGCACGAACGACACCGTGAGCTGGTTGGTGACGAGCGAGAATTGCGATTGAGGGCCTTCGGTCGGAATCGGCGGCACCTGACCCGGATTGGCGACCAATATTTGTTGCGACGTCGAATTGCCGGTGACTTGCGGAAAGAACAAGCCGCGCTGGGCCAGCGCGTTATAGCGGGCGACCTTGATCGCGGCTTCGGCGGCTTGCAGATTCGGGTTGTGGTTGACGGCTTCCTTCACCAGCTCGTTCAACGGACGGGATTTGAATGCGGCCCACCAGCGCTCTGAAACATCTTCGCCGGAAATAAAGCGCTGTCCGGCGACATCGGGCGGACCTTTGCCGGGATCGGCGGGCGCCAGCTTGCCCTTGACGTAGCCGGTGATTTCAGGCGCGGCGGCCGGATTGAAATTCGGACCGACCGCGCAGCCCGAAAGAGCGAGCGCGGAAGCCGCGAGCCAAATCGCGCCGGGGACGAATTTCGGAAAGCGGGCGCTAACCATCGGGGTTGCCTTCGGCTGCCTCGGCGGCGGCGGCCGCGACGGGTTCGGAGTCTCGCGAGAGGAAGATCTTTCGAAGCGCCGGCGCCACGATCAGCAAAAGCAGCGGCCCGATGAACATACCGCCGACGACGACGGTGGCGAGCGGACGCTGCACCTGGCTTCCGATGCCGTGGGAAATCGCGGCCGGGAAAAGCCCGACGCCGGCCGACAACGCGGTCATCAGCATCGGCCGCATGCGTTGCTCGGCGCCATGAAACACCGCCTCGGCGATATCCATGCCCTGGGCGCGAAGCTCGCGGAAATAAGTGATGTTGAGGATGCCGTCCATCACCGCGACGCCGAACAGCGAAATAAAGCCGATCGCCGCCGAGACCGAAAAATCGAGTCCGGCGAAATAAAGCGCGATCAAGCCGCCGCCGATGGCAAAGGGAATGCCCGCCACCGACAACAGGCTGTCGCGCAGCGAATTAAACAGGCCGTAGAGCAGCACGAGGATCAGGAGCAGCGTGATCGGCACCACGATCAAAAGCCGCTGCTTGGCGGCCTGCAAACTATCGAACTCGCCGGCCCAGATGATCTGATACCCGTTCGGAAGTTTGACGGCGTTTGCGATCCGCTCCTGGGCTTCGGCGACCGTGCCGCCGAGATCGCGCCCGCGCACGCTGAATTTGATCGGAATATAGCGTTGGCTGCGCTCGCGATAGATGAAGGAAGCGCCGGTATCGAGCGTGATATCGGCGAGCTCGCTCAGGGGAACATAGCCATTGGTGCCGGACGGCGTTTGATAGGCGACTTTGACGGTGCGCACCGCATCGATGCCACTGCGATATTTCGAATCGAGCCGGACGGCGAGGTTGAATTGGCGGTCGCCTTCCAAAACCGTCGTGGCGATGGTGCCGCCGAGCGCGGCCTGCACCACGGTGTTGACGTCGCCGGTATTGAGGCCATAACGCGCGGCCTTTTCGCGATCGATCTTGATATTGAGATTGGGCTGGCCGAGGAGATGGAAGATTCCGAGATCGGCGACGCCGCGGATCTTGGCCATTTCGACCATCACCTTGGTCGCGAGATCTTCCAGAACTTGCAGATTGGGCCCGATCACCTTCACCGAATTGGCGCCCTTCACGCCCGAAAGCGCTTCCTCGACATTGTCCTGGATATATTGCGAGAAGTTAAACCCAATGCCCGGCAATTCATCGGCGAATTCCTGCTGCAATTCTTCCGTCAGCTTTTCCTTGGTCAGATTCGGCGGCCATTCATCGAACGGCTTTAGCGGCGCGAACAACTCCACATTGGAGAAGGGCGAGGCATCGCTGCCATTGTCGGGACGGCCATGCTGCGACACCACGGTGAGCACTTCCGGATGGCGCAACAGGATTTCGCGCATCTTTCCGGTGACGGCGGTGCCGGCGTCGAGCGACATGGTCGAGGGCATCGCCGCTCTGATCCAGAAATTGCCTTCCTCCAACGCCGGCAGGAATTCGCTGCCAAGCCGGGAGGCGGCGAGAAAACTCAAACCGAGAAAGACGATTCCGACCGTCACGGCGACCTTGAGATTGCCGAGCGCCCAGCGCAGCACCGGCGTATAGCTCTTGCGCAGCGCCTGGACGATGACGGTTTCGGTTTCCTCGATGTGTTTGGGAAGCAAAAGCGCGGCCAGAACCGGCGTCACCGTGAAGGTCGCCAGCAGCGCGCCGGCCAGCGCATAACCATAAGTCCGCGCCATCGGCCCGAAAATCTGCCCCTCGACGCCCTGCATCGTAAACAGCGGCACGAACGCCGTCACCGTGATCGCGGCGGTGAAGAACACCGCCTTATCGACCTGGAGCGCGCTGACGAAAATCATACGCAGCCGCCCGGTCCATTTCGGAGCCGCGCTGCTGTGGCCATGGATCGAGGTGGGATCCGAACCCCAATAACCTTCCGAGAGGTGCTGAAGCAGGGTTTGCCGATGTTGCGGCGAGGATTGAAAATTCCGGTAGATATTTTCCATCATGATCACGGCGGAATCGACAATGATGCCGAAATCGACCGCGCCGAGCGACAAGAGATTGGCGTCCTCGCCTTGCAAGACCAGAATGATGATGGCGAAAAACAAGGCGAACGGGATGTTGACGCTGACGATGATGGCCGAGCGCAAATCGCCGAGAAAAACCCATTGAATGAAGAAGACCAGCAGGCAGCCGAAAATCAAATTGTGCAGAACCGTGTGCGTGGTGATTCCGACCAGCGAGCTGCGGTCGTAATAGGGGACGATCTTGACCCCGGGCGGCAGGCTTCCGTCCTTGTTGAGTTTTTCGACCTCGGCCTGGACGCGCGGAATGATGTCGTTGGTGTGCTGGGTCCGGCCCATCACCACGATGGCCGTCGCCACGTCGTCGTCATGGTCCCTGCCGCCGATGCCGAGCCGCGGCACGTAACCGACGGAAACCTTGGCGACGTGCTTGACCTGAATCGGAAGGCCGTTCGATTGGGTCAACACGACATTTTCGATGTCCTGAACCTTGTACCCCTTGGTGACGTCGTCGGCGCCGCCGCTATCGACCAATCCGACGCCGCGGATATTGACCGATTGCTGTCCGATCGTGATCTCCCGGCCGCCGACATTGATGTTGGCGTTGCCCAGCGCGGAGACGAGTTGCGGGACCGTGATGTTGTAGGCTTCGAGCTTTTGCAGATCGGCATCGACATTGAACTGCTTGGTCGTGCCCCCCCAGGCATTGATCTGCACGACACCGGGAATGGTCAACAGGCGCCGCGTCACGACATAATCCTGAAGCGTGCGCAGATTGGTCAGGCCGAAATGAGGAGGTCCGACGAGCTGGTAACGGTAGATTTCGCCGACCAGGCTGGATTGCTGAATCTGGGCGACCTGATTGCCCGGAAGATTGACGTTTTGCTGCAGGCTGATCGAGGCCTGGGTCAGCGCGAAATAGAAGTCGACGCCATATTTGAAAGTGACGCGGACGAACGACAGGCCATAGAACGAGGTCGAGCGGATATTGACCACGCCCGGCGTCGGATAGAGCCCGACCTCCATCGGAATCGTGTAATATTTCTCCATCTCCTCGGCGGAGAGGCCGGCGGCTTGCGCGGTGATTTCGAGAATGACGGGCGCCGGGTTGGGATAGGCTTCGATGTTGAGCTTTGAGAACGCGACAAGGCCGGCGGCGCAAAACACCACAAGCCCCAGCACGATGATCGCGCTGCGCGTCAAACCGAATTCGAGCAAAGACTTAATCAACTGACCCCGCCGTGTATCTTTTGATTAAACGAGCAGCCGCCCGCCTAACCCGCCTCGCCCAACAAGAGCTTGTTGCTCAGGAAAACCGCGCCATCCGTGACGACGGTATCCTCGGGCGAAAGCCCTTCCAGGATCTGCGTCCACCCGTCTTGTTGCAGCCCGGTCTTCACGGTTCGCTTGGTGAAATGACGGCTGTCCTTCGTGGACCACACGGTCATGGTGCCATCGCCCTCCCTTACCACCCCCTCCGCCGGGACCGCGGTGGAACGAATGGGATCGCCGACATGGATCACGAAGCTTGCGAACATTCCCGACCTGAGCAGATGGTCGGGGTCCTCGATCTGCGAACGCACCAATTGGCGATGGCTGTTGGGGTCGATCATCGCGCCGAGTGCCGTCACATGCCCTTTGAAGACCTTGTCGGGATAGGCCGGCACCCTCACCTCGACGTCCTGACCGAGCTTGTAGGCCGGCGCGTCGGTTTCGACGACATTGGCCAGCATCCACATCGTCGACAGATCCGCGACCGAATAGGGCGCCGGCGCATTGCCCGGCTGAACCAACAAACCCGGAGCCGCGCTGCGCGCCACGATCCGCCCTGAAATTGGGCTTGGGACCAGCAAAGTGGAATCGACCTTGCGCATTTCCAAGACCTGATCGATCTCGGCGTCGGTCTTGCCGAAAATACGCGCCGCGTCCCTGGCGGCCTTGAAGTTGCCTTCCGCGGTCTGTTGGTCGGAGGTGGCCTGATCGACGTCCCTCTGGGCGCTGCCGCCCGCCTTCAAAAGGTTGAGCGCGCGCGCCAGCGTCCGCTTCTGCAATTCGAGCACGCCGGCCGCCGCCAGCAAGGTGGATTCGGCCTGGAGAAGGTCGGGGCTGTCGATCGTGAACAGGATGTCGCCGGCCTTGACGTCGTCGCCGATATTATAATTCGCTTTGAGAATCTTCCCGGGATATTGCGAGAAAACCTGGACCAGCAAATCTTCATTGAAATCGATGGTGCCGACGGCGGTTTTAAACAGCGTGAAATCGCGCAAGGCGACCGGACCGATCTTCAGCGAGGCCGCCTGCTTTTCCGACAAATCGACGGCCGGCTCGCCGGCGCCCGCCCTGCTCGTTTCGACCGATGCGACCTGCTCCTTCCGCGCCGCTTGCCCGTCCGCCTGACCGCCCCTGCCCCACAACAGCGCGAGCCCGCCGATCGCCATCAAGGCGAGCAGGATCACACGCGGTCTCGACAGGTTCGCAAAAGCCCTCACGCCAAAGTCCTCAACATCGTCACCACTCGTCATTTTGTTTGCGTTAGCGCACCGCGCTTACACTAACCTTACGTATCCTCGCTCCGAACAATTGTTTTACGGGCATTTCAAATAATTAAAATAATCGATTCGGCGATAACCCATCGGCTTGCCCAGATATTCTTCACTTGCCCGAGATGTGAGCAAGCAAATGCCGAATATTTCGACAATCAGGGGCCGCCAAATTCTCACATCTACTTCCGCGAGCGTCGGCCCCGAGCACCACTCCTCCCGGTCGCGCGAGCCTCCGCGCCATCGCGGGCCGCCTGATTCCACCATCCCTCAGAAGTGAATGATCATATCGGCCGCGCCGATGACCGCAAAATTCTTGTTGGGCGCTATGCCCAGGTTTGAGTTGCCGTTGAATGCAAATGCATCCAATGACTTGTAATAGGAAATTTCGGGGCGGATTTCGATTTGCGGCGAAAACCAATGCTGCCAGCCGAAGCCGGCTTCGACATAGCGCGTCTTGGCGCCGGTGCGCTGCCCCTGAAAATCATCGACGAATTCAAGACGCCAGGTGAGGTTATCGAGCGGGGTCAGCTTGTCGTTGATATATAATAGGAAGGTCTGAAACGAGGCGGTGCAGCTTAATGCCGTGGCCGACCCGCAATTCGCAAGATTCGGCGCGTTGAAAGGCAGATATTGCGGCGAGAACGGCGTGCCGCCGAGCGTGAAGAAGCCGTTCGGCCCCGTGACGGCGGGATTGAGCAGATTAGGCACGTTATTCTGGTGCTCATTGTAGCTCTCGAACGCGATATGCCATTGGTCGTTGAACTTGTGATAATAGGTCAGACCATACCATTGCAGATTGTTGTAGCCCCACTGACCGCCATTGATGCCGTTGGCCACGATATTGACGTCGTTATTGCCGTCATTGCTTGTCCAACGCACCCCGCCGGTTATGCTCGGCACCGCGCCTGGGTCTTTGAGGAATGTCGTTCCCGGATAGATCGGATTTGGATCCGGATTGGCGAGATGCACACCGACATGCCAAGGCAGCGATTCCGTTCCTGTCGAGACGCCAAGCTGGAATATCCAATTCCTGGTGGCGGCGAGCGTCAGCCCGATGCCGGTATTGGTGTAGTTGTCATAGGTGTACGTCATCGAGTGCGAATACATGTAATTATTCGGCGCCAATTGCGCTTCGATGTCGGGAATGGAGATGTAACGGCCAAAGCGGATCATCAAGCCGTCCATCACCTGTGGAATGAACACCTCGCCATAGGCCATCGGGATATCGAAGCCGTTGTTGAGGTTTTGATTCAGGAATTGGCTGCTGAAGAGCCCGTAAGCTGTCGTGTAGCGATAGTTTTCGCCGTAAATCGGCGCGACGCGGAAGCCCCAATCGACATGGTCTTTCTGAACCGTGTCGGGCAACCGCTCGATATAGACGACCGCCTGATCGAGCTGCACGGTATTGGGATTATAGCTGTAAGCCGCCGGCGCATTGCCGCCCTTGACCGTGTTGGTCGAAAGATTGGCACCGGGATCGAGCCATCCGTAAACCTGGATATGATTCTCACTCATCCACCGGCCGGCGGATGTATTGCCGAGCGCGGCCATCAATGGGCTATCGACCGAACTCGGCCGCGTCACCCCGAGATTGGTAGTCCCGCCATAAGGCCATTCGCTGAACGGCATCGGCGGCGTGCTTTGCGGGGTTGGCGGCCATTCGGGACGGCTCGACGGCGGCGCTTTCGGATCGGCGGGCGCCGCCTCATGCCCCCATTCCAACCGATAATAATTCACCAGCCGGCTCATGAAATCGGTGCCAAGCCAGGCTTCGAGACAGGCGTAATTCTCGTAGGGATCGACGAGCCGCTGACATCCGGGAGTGCTGTCGCCTGCGGAAGCCGCGTCCGCCGCCAATCCCGCATCGCACGTTCCAGCGGCGATCAGCAGCAGGCCGGCAAAGCCCATCCTCTTCATCGACGGTCCTAAACTATGGTGACACATACAACCGCTTTGGCCGGCGCCTAAAAGCATGCTCTCGGGCTTGATCTGAAGGATCACGCTTAAATGAAGAATTGAAGCGCGACGACGATTCGACAAAATCTCGTCGCGCTTTAGGTCAAAGCGCTGTCCAGGGTTTGCGATGGTTCGCGAAAGAAAGTGTTTAGTTCGGCGCGGGCGCGCGCCACATCGGAGATTTGGGCCCTCCGTAGTAACGCATCGGGCCGGGCCCGTTTTGGGACTGCGACGACACCGTCATGGTCGTGGCGGTTTCCCCCGGCTTGATCTTCGACGCTGCATGGCGCGTCGGGCGAGCTTCATCATCGGCGACCGCACATGTCGCAACCATCCCGAAGGTCAGGATAGCCGCAAGAAACGCGACATGGGTGGTTCGTGGTCCTACGAAACGATTCAAGTCAGCCTCCTCATGAGATCAGGATTCAATATTTCGCGACGACCGGGCCACCGAATTTGAAATCGAGGCCCAATGTGACGATCGAGTAGGTGGTTTCGGTTGTGTAGGGAATCTGACCGTCCGGCGTCCGCCCCGTGACCGGATTACCGGGCCGGTTGTAGCCGTTGAAATTGGTGTAGCGATATTCGAACTTGCCGAGGACGTTGTTGGTGATGGCATAAGCGAGCCCGCCGCCGCCGGTCAGGCCATTGGCCTGAACGTTGAAACGATCGGCCGCGCCCACCAGCGGAGTGTTGATGTGTTGAATGCCGCCGAAGGCGTAGCCGCCTTCGAAGAAGAACATCCAGCGGTCGATCGTGTAGCCGGTACGCGCCAATAGCGCGCCGCCCCAACGAAGATTGTCGGCATCCACGGCGTTGACGCCGGCAAACGCGCCGGCATTGAATTGCGAGGCATCGTTGCCCTTGATGCCCGACCAGAACAGGTCGCCCTCGACGCCGACGACGAAGCTGCCGCTCTGCCAATTGTAGCCGACCTCGCCGCCGGCAATCCCGCCGGTGGAGGTGTAATTGGCGGTGAAGTCGGCAAAGGGAAATGCCGCGCCGTTCGAGTTGTTGACGTTGTGGTTGCCGTAACCGCCGCCGCCGAACACGCCGACATAAACGCCGGTCCAGTCGTAAACCGACGCCGACGCCGAGGGCGCCTTCGCATAGGGAAGGTCGGCGCCGAGTGCCGGCGAGAACAGCCCCAATACACCGAACGAGGCCGCGGAAAGAAGAATTCTCTTCATGTTTTACCCCTGTCGAATTTTTTCTGGATGAAATGGCGGGCGCGCGCTGCGGCCCGCGGCATTTCCACGCCTCAGAAGTGAATGATGATGTCCGATAGCGCGACGATGGCGTAGTTCTTGTTCGGCGGAATACCGAAATTGAAATTGCCATTGAAGGCGAACGCATCAAGCGACTTGTAGTAGGAGACCTCGGGGCGGATTTCGATCTGCGGCGAGAACCAATGCTGCCAGCCGATGCCGGTCTCGACATAGCGCGTCTTGGTGCCGGTGCGCTGGCCCTGCATGTCGTCGACGAATTCGGCGCGGTAGGAGATGTTGTCGAGCGGCGTGATCCTGTAGTTCACATAGGTCAGGAAAGTTTGATAGGACGCCGTGCAAGACAACACGGTCGGGCTTTTACATTGCGCGAGGAACGGCGAGTTGAACGGCAGATATTGCGGCGAGAACGGCGTGCCGCCGAGCGTGAAGAAGCCGTTCGGTCCGGACACGGCGAGATTGTTCTGATTCGGCACGTTGTTCTGATGCTCGTTATAGGTCTCGAACGAGATGTGCCACTGATCGTTGAACTTGTGATAATAGGTGCCGCCGAACCACTGGAGATTGTTGTAACCCCACGTGCCGTTGTTGATGCCGTTGGCGACGATCTGAATGTCGTCATTGCCGCTGTCGCTGGTCCAGCGCACACCCAACGTGCCGCTCGGCTGCGCGCCGGGATCCTGCAGGAAGGTCTTGTTCGGAAATAGCGGGTTGGGATCGAAGTTCGGAAGTGTCGAGCCGACATGCCAGGGCAAGGCCTCGGTGCCGACGGTGACGCCCGCTTGCACGATCCAGTTCTTGGTGACCGCCAGACTCGCGATGATGCCGGTGTTGGTATAATTGTCGAAGGTGTAGGTCATCGAGTGCGACGACATGTAATTGTTCGGCGCCAATTGCGCCTCGATGTCCGGAATCGAGATGTAGCGGCCGGCGCGGATCATCAGGCCTTCCATGACCTGCGGAATGAACACCTCGGCATAGGCCATCGGAATGTCGAAGCCGTTGTTCAGATTCTGATTCAGAAGCTGGCTTGAGGCCAATCCATACGCCGTGGTGTAGCGATAATTCTCGCCGTAGATCGGTGCGAAGCGGAAGCCCCAATCGATGTGATCCTTCTGGACCGTGTCGGGAAGGCGCTCGACATAAACCACCGCCTGGTCTAGCTGCACCGTATTTGGATTATAGGCATAGGCCGCCGGCGCATTGCCGCCTTTCACCGTGGAGGTCGAGAGATTGCCGCTCGGATCGAGCCAGCCGTAAACTTGAAGATGGTTGTCGTTCATCCATTGACCGACGGCCGTATTGCCCAACGCCACCATCAACGGACTGTCGATCGAACTCGGCCGCGTCACGCCGATGCTCGTCGTGCCGCCATAAGGCCATTCGGTGAACGGATAGGGCGGCGTGGATTCAGGTGTCGCCGGCCAATAAGCGCGCCGCGCCGGCGGCGCCTTGGGATCGGCGGGCGGCGCCTCATGTCCCCATTCAAGCTTATAATAATTGAGGAAGCGCTCTGCGAATGTGGTGCCGAGATAGGCTTCGAGGCACGCATAATTCTTGTAGGGATCGATGGTGCCCTTGCAGGATGGCGCCTTGCTCGGCGTGGCCGTGTCGGCCGCTTCCGCGTCATGGAGCAGGCCCATCGCCATCAGCGAGATGCCCGCTAAAAAAACTCTTCTCATAATCTTGCCCCAAGCTGTTAGTGATGGACGCCTTCTGGCGCTCTTAAGAAGCCGTTGATGCTTGGGACGATCTTTCGACGGCAGGACAAGTAAATCGATACGGTTTGCTGCACCGTTTCATTAAAATAAAATATCGAAAAATATAATTTGGCCGACGATTGCTCACCTAGCCATCAATCACATTTGGCGTTGCCGATATTGCCGGCAGATTCCGTAGGATTCCGCGCGGGATTCCCGACGGCGCGCAGTGGTTTTTAATAGTTTTCGGCGCGCTGTGGCTTTTTGGCCATACACGATCGCTCGCGCTGAGAATTTCGATATCTTTTCTCTATGAAAAGTTCCGATCTTCCATATCGAAGATATATGCCGCTCCTCATTATGCTGCACCGCATGGAGCGAAGCCTATTCGCTGGGCGCAGGAATATCATGATGGATGCCTTGGAGCGGGCAGCGGACGACACGCGGGATGCAATCAACCATAGCGGTATCGCGAAATCAGACTTGGCCTTCTTGCCCGCCAATCTTGTGACGCAATGCCGGATGCTGATCGAAAGCTTCCACGAGTTGCATGGCTATAGCTGCCTGCCGGACATTTTGTGGAAGGCCCGATTGGGTCCTTTTATCGAAACCCACCGCGAACTTCGCGAGTTGCTTAAAAAAGCCTCGACGACCCGCAGCGCCAAGAAATCCAATGAGGGTTTCGTCAAGATAGCGAGCACCATCCTGTCGCTCGAGATCCTGGTCAGCCAGTTCGCGGGCTGGAGCGCGATATATCCGCAAGCCGCTTCCGCAGCGCAAGCGATGCTCAAGCGCAACGCGGGAAATAGCCACATGCCGCTGATCGAATTCTATTTATATCCGCCGAAATATCCGAACGCGGCCACTATCGCCACGCTGGCTCCGCCCCCGAACCTCCACGAAGCGGATAGCTTTTCCCTCCTTTGAGCCGCGGGCGCCGGCACGCCCCCCGCGAGCAGCAATGCTCGCAGCGGTTAAATATATTACTTTTATATTCATTGGCGGCTGAAACGACATAGACTTTATACGCTGGTTTGGAGAATGCTGCGAGCGCTGGGTAGTTGGACGACATCGAAAGCATCGCTTGATTTGACGGTTATCGAAAAATGTTGTTGGCGTCTCGCGCGCTCTTTGTGCCTTGGTTCGCTGACCCATCTTTCGCCGTCGTGATCATCGTTGCAGGGGCATGATTTTTGCTGCGGTTCTAAGGCCGAAGCAACGATCGTTCGGTGTCTCTTCTACGAAGGCATATCGATTTTGCATTCATCTCCGCCCATCGCACGAAAATTCTCTCCGCCTTATTCTCCGGACGGACATCAGGATGCCGCGGCCGCATTAACCGAGGCGTCGCCACGAAGTCCTCTTCGAACGAACATCCTGCCGCTCGTGTGGTCGCTCGGAAGCGTCAGCCTCGTCACCGCGCTGATGCTGTTGGTCGAGCAAAACAGCGCAGCCAGTCTGGTTCCCATCGCCTATCTGATTCCGGTCATCATCGCCGCGACCCGCTGGGGGATTTGGCCGGCGACTTTTGCTTCGATCTCCAGCATGGCGGCGGCGGATTTTTTCTTCTTTCCACCGATCTATAGTTTCGAGCTCGAAGACCCGCAGGAAGTCATCGATCTTCTGCTGTTTCTCGTCGTCGCTCTTGTCAGCAGCAATCTCGCCTCGCGATTGCGGCAGGAAACCGAAACGTTGCGCCAGCGCGAGCGCGACATTCAAAATCTCTATGATTTTTCCCGGCGGCTGGCCGCTTGCTTCACGGTGTCG
>DATGJS010000205.1:0-4570 GCA_035295025.1 Bradyrhizobium sp. | reverse complement strand
CGTCTCCAGGCCGACGGTGCGGCCCGGAAATCCGGCCGCGTCGAAATAGCGCTGCGACAGCACGCGTTGGAATTTGACGACGGTCTTGAGGCCATTGGCCGCCGGCTTTGACGCGATCATGCCGTTGGCGGCCTTGGGAATGATTCCGTTCGGCAGCGCTTCCGACATCACCCTGCCGGTGAGGCCGCCGGCGCTTGCGGCGCGCAGCCCCATGAGTTCGGCGATGGTCATTCCGACGTCCGCGTTGTTGACCGGTAACGCATCGACATAGCCTGACTTGAAGTCCGGCCCGATCGCCGCCATGAAATTCAGCGTATCACCGCGGCCGAAACTGCCATGCATGCCCTGGCCCTGGCGTAACACCGTATCGGCGATTTCGACCGAGCAATTGCTGGGCTCGCCGCATTCTTGCGCGTAAGAACGGAAACTGACCACGATCGAGGGCGTGGGGGTCACGGCTTTGCCCTTGAGACCAATCTGTGACATCGGCAGCGTACCGCCAAAGCGCCCGAGCCTGTCATCGACGAATATGCCGCTGACATAGTCCTGGTCGAGCAGGGCCTTGACGGTCCGGTCCGCCAGTTTCTTGTCTGCCTTCGGCAGGTAGATCAAGTCCGATCCGCCATTGCTTGCCACGACCATATCGGGCTTGGCCGGATCCTGGCCCAAGAGGCCGTTGCCACGCGTCGGGTAAGCGCCGTCGGCTACTTTCGCGTTTTTGGCGTCGGGATCAAACAGCGGCAGATCGAGTGCCTTGGCGAGGTCAAGGGCGACAAAACCGAGCGGGAGAAAATCCTTCGGCGTATCCTTATAGGAGGCCTTCGCCGACGGGCTGGTCTTGCTTTCCTTGGAGATGGTCGAAAACCCGTGGTCGGACGCAACAACGATATTGGTGTCGGCGGCAAGGCCGAGGTCATCGAGGGCTTGGCGCAGTTGCGCCAGGTTGTTGTCGGCGTTCTTGATGCCGGCGAGCGAGGTGGGTCCGTTGATGCCCGGTCTCACGCTGTTGAGGCTGTCGCCCTGATTGTGCTGGCTGCCGTCCGGATCGCGCGACCAGAACACCAGAACGAACGGCTTGTTGCGCGCCTTGAATATCGGCAGCACGACCTCAGCGGCGACTTTGACAAAGTAAGTCTGCTGGTCCGTGTTCGGCACCCGTGTGCCGAACTTTCCGTTTTCGCCGCGCCCCGGCGTGTCGAGCCGAAGACCAGCTTTGGCCATTGCCGCCTTCATTTCCTCGGACAGCGGCACGCCGATTTCGCGGCCGGTGGCATCGTCTTTGTGGCCGGTGGCGTCGTCGATCACGATGGAATGGGTGCCGTCGACGTGAATATTGTCGGTGTGATCGAAAATCAAGGTCGGGCCAAGCTTGCCTAGCGCGGCGGTGCTGAAGCCTTTGGCGCGCGCCATCTTCAGGATGGTTTCCTCGTTCAGATAATCGCCGCCAAAATGTTCATCGGCATCGAGGATGACGGGATCAGCCTCGAGAAACGGTGTCACCGTGCCGTTGGCGGGGCCGACCGGATAGCCGGTGTAAATGGTGTTGGAGAAATCGCCGGTATCGCCGAGGTAATGGCCGGTCGCCATCGCCGAGGCGTTGGCGGTGGTGAAGGTCGGAAACAGCGAGTGGGAGTTCTTGAAATTGACGCCGCGGTCGCGAAGCTCGGCCATCGCGGGCGCCGTCTCTGGGGTGACGATCCGTCCGCGCAGCCCATCCGGCACGAACAGAATGATGTTGTGCGGCTGGGTGCTTTGCGCGAATGCCGCGGTGGCAGGCATCGCGAACAAGGCAGCGGATAAGATCATAAGCGAACGTCGCATCAAGGTCTCCAAAGGAAGGGACGAACGATAAGGCCATCGGTCAGCATTTCTATCGGAGTTTGCGATATAGCAGAATTGTTACATTCGTTTGGGGCAAGGCAAGTGGGGGTCTTTTCGGCATATAAGCCGTTGCCTCAGCCGGTTTTTGCTGTACGACGGAATTGTTGCGTCCGTCCCCGCATGGCAATGTGGGGCGAGATTCCGCCTTATAGGTTGCAAGCAAGTCCGCCAATGTTCAAACGAATTCTGATCGCCAATCGCGGCGAGATCGCGTGCCGGGTCATCAAGACGGCCCGCCGGATAGGAATTGAGACGGTCGCCGTTTACTCTGCGGCCGACCGCGACGCTCTTCACGTCGAGATGGCCGACGAGGCGGTCCTGATCGGCCCCCCGGCGGCGGCGGAAAGCTATCTGGTGATCGACAAAATCGTCGAGGCCTGCCGCAAAACCGGCGCGCAGGCCGTTCATCCCGGCTACGGATTCTTGTCGGAACGGGAGACTTTCCCACGGGCATTGGAGGCCAACGGAATCGTCTTCATCGGCCCCAATCCGGGCGCGATTGCCGCGATGGGCGACAAGATCGAATCCAAGAAAGCGGCCGCGAAGGCCAAAGTCTCGACCGTTCCGGGCCATCTCGGCGTCATCCAGGACGACAGGCATGCGGTGAAGATCGCCGACGAAATCGGCTATCCCGTGATGATCAAGGCGTCCGCCGGCGGCGGCGGCAAGGGCATGCGGATTGCGCATTCGACGGCCGAGGTCGCGGAGGGATTTAACCTCGCCAAGGCGGAGGCCAAGGCGTCGTTTGGCGACGATCGGGTGTTCATCGAGAAATTCATCGTCGATCCCCGCCACATCGAAATCCAGGTGCTCGGCGACAAGCACGGCAATTTGATCTATCTCGGCGAGCGCGAATGCTCGATTCAGCGCCGCAATAAGAAGGTGATCGAGGAAGCGCCATCGCCGTTGCTTGACGAGACTACCCGGCGGAAGATGGGTGAGCAGGCCGTCGCGCTCGCAAAAGCCGTGAATTACGATTCCGCGGGAACGGTGGAATTCGTCGCCGGCCAGGACAAGAGTTTTTATTTCCTGGAGATGAATACGCGGCTCCAGGTCGAGCATCCCGTGACCGAACTCGTCACCGGTATCGATCTCGTCGAACAGATGATCCGGGTCGCGGCCGGCGAGAGGCTTACGCTTTCGCAAAAAGACGTAACCTTGAGCGGCTGGGCGGTGGAATCACGCGTCTATGCCGAAGATCCCTTTCGCAATTTCCTGCCCTCGATCGGGCGGCTCGTCAAATATCGCCCGCCGGCCGAGAGCAAGGCCGATGGCGTGACGGTGCGCAACGACACCGGCGTGCGGGAGGGCGGCGAGATATCGATCTATTACGATCCGATGATCGCCAAGCTCGTCACCCATGCGCCCTCGCGCGCGGCCGCCATTGAAGCGCAGTCGGCCGCGCTCGATGCATTTTACGTCGACGGCATCAGGCACAACATTCCGTTCCTCGCCGCGTTGATGAATCATCCGCGATGGCGCGAGGGCAGGCTGTCCACTGGATTCATAACGGAGGAGTTTCCGCGCGGCTTTTCTGCGCGCCCGCCTGAGGGCGAAGTGGCGCGGCGCTTGGCGGCCGTTGGTGCCGCGATCGATCACGTGCTTGGCGAGCGCAAGCGGCAGATTTCCGGTCAAATGATCGGCCGGCCAGTGCAGCGCGAGCGCCGCCGCGCGGTTTGGCTCGATCGCGAGGAAGTTCCGCTTCAGATCGGACATGAGGACACCAGCGGCCTTGCGGTACGGTTTTTCGGCGCCGACGGCGCGCTTGGCCAGCCGCACCGGATCGTTTCGTCGTGGAACGCGGGCGACCCGGTCTGGCAGGGCACGATCGATGGGCATGCCCTTGCCGTTCAGGTGAGGGCCATTCCGAATGGCTTCCGGTTGGCCCATCAGGGATTTGAGGTGGCCGTTCAGGTTTTCACCGAAACCGAAGCCGCGGCCGCGCGGCTGATGCCGGTCACCACCGCGTCCGATTCCGGCAAGAAACTATTATGTCCCATGCCTGGGCTGGTGGTCTCGATCGCGGTGAGCGAGGGGCAGGAAGTCAAGGCGGGCGAAACGCTCGCCGTGATCGAGGCGATGAAAATGCAAAACGTGCTTCGCGCCGAGCGCGACGGGATTGTGAAAAAGATTTACGCCACGGCCGGCGCCACGCTCGCGGTCGATGCGCTGATTTTGGAGTTTGCCTGACATGTCATTGCGAGCGGAGCGAAGCAATCCAGCTTTGACTTTCCTGGATCGCTTCGCTGGCGTTCGCGATGACGACGAGGAAATAAAATGACTTTCCGCGCACGCCGAGACCAGCTTCGCTCTATTCTTACGGGGGAAGGCTGCATCCGGCCGGGCTCAGTCTATGACGCGATTTCGATCCGGATTGCCGAGGCTCTCGGATTCGAACTCGGCATGTTCGGTGGCTCGGTCGCTTCGCTTGCCGTGCTCGGCGACCCCGATATTGCGCTGATCACGCTGACCGAGCTTGCCGAGCAGATGCGGCGAATGTCGCGCGCCTCACAGCTTCCGGTGCTGGTCGATGCCGATCACGGCTACGGTAATGCGTTGAATGTGCGCCGCACGGTCGAGGAATTGGAGACGGCCGGTTGCGCGGGCCTCACAATCGAGGACACGCTTTTGCCGCCGGCCTATGGTGAGCCGCGAACCCAATTGATTGCATTGGAAGAAGGCGTCGGCA
>DATGJS010000204.1:0-2341 GCA_035295025.1 Bradyrhizobium sp. | reverse complement strand
TCGAAACCGAACTCAAGCCTTACGACATCACGGCGCTGATCCCGATCGTCACCGGCGCGGGCGGCGTGGTGACGACATGGGAAGGCAGGCCCGCGCAGGACGGCGGCCGCATCGTCGCGGCGGGCGATCCCCGCGTCCATGCCGCGGCATTGAAGCTGCTCAATAGTTGAGACGTCCATGAAGATTGCGAGCGCCCTCGTCACCGGATTGGCCTTGCTGCTGATGCCGGCTTTGGCCGGCGCGGAGGATTTTCCGGCGCACCAGATCCGGTTGATCGTGCCATTTCCGGCAGGCGGTCCCAACGACATTATCGCGCGCGTGGTCGGCCAGCGCATGGCGGAAATCGCCAAGCAGCCGGTCATCATCGACAACAGAGGCGGGCAGAGCGGCGTGCTCGGCACCGAGGCACTCACGAAGGCAAAACCTGACGGCTATACCATCGTGATCACAAGCGCGAGCTCGCTCGCCATTAGCCCGACCATGGAGAAAATCGCCTACGACCCCTTGAAGGATTTGCAACCCATCACGCTGGTCGCAACTGTCCCTGAAATGCTGGTGGTCGCGACCAACGTTCCGGCGAAAAACATGGCCGAGTTGATTGCGCTCGCCAAGGCGCAGCCCGGCAAACTCAATTTCGCGTCGTCCGGACCCGGCAGCCTGCCGCATCTGGCCGGCGAATTGCTCAAGCTCTCGGCCAAGATCGACATCGTGCATGTGCCCTATCGTGGGGCTGCACCAGCGGTGAACGACATGCTCGGCCAACAAGTGCAGATGGTGTTCCTCGATCTGCCCGTCCTGCTGCCGCAAATCAAAGCGGGGGGCTTGCGCGCCATTGCACTCGGCGCACCCGAGCGCGCGCCAACCGCGATGGACGTGCCCACCACGGCCGAAGTCGGCCTGCCCGATGTGCTGGCCGAAAACTGGTACGGCATGCTTGCGCCAGCCGGCACGCCCGCCCCCATCGTCGCAAAGCTCAATCAAATCGCGACCGAAGCCATGCGCGATCCCGCCGTGAAGGAAAAACTCGCCGTGCAGGGCGCCCAACTGGTCGGCGACAGCCCGGAGCATTTCCGCGCCTTCATCGAAAGCGAGACCGCCAGATGGGCGAAGGTGATCAAGGACGCCGGTGTGCCCACCGAGAAATAATTCTCGACTGCGTCCGTCATCGTCATTGCGGACGTAAGCCAACGGGTCGCGCGAATGCGCGCCCGATGATAGGCTCCGCAATCCAGAGCAAAAAGACTGGATCGCGTCGTCGCGTTATTCCTCGCGATGACGAGGCGGTTGACACGCGCGACGACGACCCCCGTGATTGAATAACGGCGCACTTCGTCATAGCCGAAGGCTTATTCCACAAGCTTCAGATTGCGCGCCTCCTGCCGATCGGTCAATGTGCGGACATGATCGACCCTCTGCTGATTTTCATTGTCGCGGTGTTCCTGTTGGCGGGCTTCGTCAAGGGCGTGATCGGGCTTGGGCTGCCGACGGTGTCGGTGGGATTGCTGGCCGTGACCATGCCGCCGGCCCATGCGCTTGCCATCGTCATTGTGCCGGCCATCCTGACCAATATCTGGCAGACCTTTGTCGGGCCTTATTTGCGCGACATCATCCGCCGGCTCTGGCCGCTATTGATGGGCTTGGCGATCGGCATCCGGTTGAATGCCGGCATGATGAGCGGCCCTTACGCCCGATATGGCAGCATTTTGCTCGGCATTCTGCTGGTGATTTACGCGATCATCGGCCTCAAAAATTTCGTCTTCAGCGTCAAAGCGAGCGACGAGAAATGGGTCGGCGGCATCGTCGGCTTGATCACCGGCGTCATCTCAGCCGCCACCGGCGTGCAGGTGATTCCCTCGATGCCGTTTTTCCAGGCCATCGGCCTGGAAAAGGACGAATTGGTGCAGGCGCTCGGCGTATTCTTCACGGTCGCGACATTGGCGCTTGCCTTCAATTTGACGGCGGCGGGACTCCTCGACGAATCGACCGCGCTCCCGGGCGTGATCGCGCTTGCCTGTTCCTTTATCGGCATGGCCGTCGGTCAGGCGGTGCGCTCGCGCATGGAGCCCGCCGTCTTCCGCCGCTGGTTTTTGATTTCGATGATTTTTCTCGGGATCTATCTGGCGGGCGCTGCGATCACCAAACTTTATTTCGCGTGAACGAAAGCTAAACGAACGCCCAGATAAACGAACAACGCGCCGAGCCTGCGGTTGATCAACGCCATTGCGCCAATGGATTTTCGGGCCCGGCCCGCCACCCGCGCGGCAACGATGGCAACGCCCAGGCACCACAGCGTGCCGTTGAAAACAAAGATCAGGCCGAGCGCCAGAAACGCGAAGGCCTT
>DATGJS010000203.1:0-7047 GCA_035295025.1 Bradyrhizobium sp. | reverse complement strand
CTGTCGCATGTCACGACGACGCTCGGATTGATAACGCAGGGCGTCCCGGTCGATCTCATCTTTCAGTCGATTGCGGGAACGCAAGCGGCCAATCGAAGTTTCGGCGTCGATCTTGGACTCTTGAGGGAGGCCCAAGCGGCGGGCCAGTCGCTTCGGCGCGGCACCGTCGGCCACAACCTGATGTATTTCGAGACCGGGCAGGGCTCGGCGCTCTCTGCCAACGCGCATGGCGGGGTCGATCAGCAAACCTGTGAGGCGCGTGCTTACGGCGTCGCGCGCGCCTTCGACCCGTTGCTCGTCAACAGTGTGGTCGGCTTCATCGGACCCGAATATCTCTATGACGGCAAGGAAATCATTCGCGCCGGGCTTGAGGATCATTTTTGCGGCAAATTGCTCGGCCTGCCGCTGGGGGTGGATGTTTGTTACACCAACCACGCCGAGGCCGATCAAGACGACATGGACAATCTACTGACCTTGCTGGCCGCCGCCGGCGTGAATTTCATCATGGGAGTTCCGGGCGCCGACGACATCATGCTCAATTACCAGTCGACGTCTTTCCACGACGCCCTTTATGTTCGCGACCTTCTCGGTCTGAAGCGGGCGCCGGAATTCGACGACTGGTTGCTCCGCTCAGGCCTCGTCGATGCCGAGTTTCGCCCTCTCGGCGACGGCAGTCTGCTGCCCGATTTTGCGCAGCGATTGATCGCTTGAAATTTTTCGAAGGCGCAATTTCTTACGGTAAAATGGCCGGGCCGCTTGCGTTGCAACCATCCGGTCATTGACGGGTTAAATCACTGCCACAATCTTGAGGAATTTGTAGCCTACTAATGCCTACTTTCCGAAGTTCGTGCTCCGTCACAGCGCCCACCTTCACGAACTTCGGAAAGTCATGGGCTACTCACAAATTTATTGATTCTAGTGCCGCTTTTCTATTTGAAGTTCCTGGATCGAATTCGCCGCTTGTAGTGCAGGAACTTCAAATAGGCGGCACCAGCCTGTGAACGCATGCTAAACTTGGTGAGACTGAAGATACGGAATTTGGCGAGGCTGAGGCCATGAGAGCCGAAAGTGCTGACACGGTGCGTCGTATCTTATGCGTGTTTCCACGCTACACCTCCGCGTTCGGGACGTTCGAATATTCCTACCCGCTGACCGACGGCGTTCAGGCCTTCATGCCGCCGCAGGGTTTGCTGCTGATCGCGGCCTATATGCCGGCCAATTGGCCGGTCCGGTTCGTCGACGAAAATATCCGTGCCGCGACGGTGGAAGATTTCGAATGGGCCGAGGCTGTCCTGGTCAGCGGCATGCACATTCAGCGGCACCAGATGAACGATATTTGCCGCCGCGCGCATGCCTTCGGCCTGTCCGTTGCGATCGGCGGACCGTCGGTCAGCGCCTGCCCGGACTATTACCCGTCCTTCGATTATCTCCATGTCGGCGAATTGGGGGATGCTACGGACGAATTGATCGCACGGCTGGCGCGCGATCCTTCGCGGCCAAAGCAGCAGATCGTGCTTAAAACGGTCGAGCGTCTCGATATGACGCGCTTTCCGATTCCCGCTTACGAGCTTGCCGAGCTTCCGCGCTATTTCCTCGGCAGCATTCAATATTCGAGCGGATGCCCCTATCAGTGCGAGTTTTGCGATATTCCGGGACTTTATGGCCGCAACCCGCGTCTGAAAACGCCACGGCAAATTACCGCCGAACTCGACAAGATGCTCGAATGCGGCATCCGTGGCTCGGTTTATTTCGTCGACGACAATTTCATCGGCAATCGCAAGGCGGCGCTCGATCTTTTACCGCATCTGGCCGAGTGGCAGAAGAAGACTGGCTACATCCTGCGCTTCTCTTGTGAGGCGACATTGAACATCGCCAAGCGTCCTGAAATTTTAGCAGGCATGCGTGAGGCTTTCTTCTGCACGATTTTCTGTGGGATCGAAACACCGGACCCGGTTGCCTTGAAGGCGATCCACAAGGACCACAACATGATGGTTCCGATCATGGAGGCGATCCGTGCTCTCAACGGTTACGGAATGGAAGTCGTCTCGGGCATCATTCTGGGATTGGACACGGACAAGCCGGAAACCGGCGCGCATCTGCTTGAATTCATCGAGGCCTCGCAAATCCCGCTTCTGACCATCAATTTGCTTCAGGCATTGCCGAAGACCCCGCTGTGGGACCGGTTGCTGCGTGAAAACCGGTTGATCGAAGATGAAGGGCGTGAGTCCAATGTCGATTTTTGCCTTCCCTACGAGAAGGTCGTGGAAACCTGGCGCAACTGCATGGGACGCGCTTACGAACCCGCGAAACTGTTGCAGCGTTACGAATACCAGATCCAAAGAACCTATCCGAACCAAATCCCGCGGCCGCTCAAGCTTCGAGATTTATCGTGGCGAGATGTCAAACTCGGCTTGACCATGTTGCGCAATATTTTCTGGAAGGTCGGAATTCTCGGTGACTACAGAAGCGAGTTCTGGAAGTTCGCGCTGCGGCGTCTCGTGCGTGGGCAAATCGAATATCTCATCGGTTCGATACTCGTTGCGCATCATCTTATCCTGTTTGCACGCGCCGCCTCCCATGGCCG
This sequence comes from Bradyrhizobium sp., assembly GCA_035295025.1. Taxonomy (GTDB): domain Bacteria; phylum Pseudomonadota; class Alphaproteobacteria; order Rhizobiales; family Xanthobacteraceae; genus Bradyrhizobium. The sequence continues at coordinate 4,463 of DATGJS010000203.1, read as the reverse complement.
GCAGAACGCGTCGAATTATTCTGTGCGGTTGCGTGAGGCCTCCCTACCAGCCGAGTAGCCGCCAATGAAAAGCCCGCCGCCGACCTCGTTCGACCGTTTGCGCGAGCTGACGTCGGCGCGTGTCGGACTTGGCCGCGCCGGCGCAAGCCTGCCGACCCCTGTGCTGCTCAAATTTACCCTCGATCATGCGCGCGCCCGCGACGCGGTGCATGCGGATTTCGATGTTCAAGGATTGATGCAAGGCCTTGTCGATCTCGGCCTCGATGTTGCGAGCGTGTCGAGCCGCGCGCCGCGGCGCCAGAATTATCTGGCGCGACCGGATCTGGGGCGAAAGCTTGACATGGAGTCGGAGCATCGGTTGAGGAGCTTTGGCGGCCGCGCATCCCGGCTGGCGATCGTCGTCGGCGACGGTCTTTCGCCCACCGCCGTCAACGTCCATGCGGTAGGGTTACTGTCCAGATTGCTTGCCTTGTTGGCGGCGGATTCCATCGATGTCGGACAAGCGGTCGTTGCGCGCGGTGCGCGCGTCGCATTGGGCGATCAGATCGGCGCCATTTTGAACGCGCGCATGAGCGTCATGCTGATCGGCGAGCGGCCGGGCCTTTCGGCGGCCGATAGCCTTGGCGCCTACCTGACGTTCGATCCCCAAATCGGCATGACGGATGAAAAGCGTAATTGCGTTTCCAACATTCACGGCGCGGGGCTCAGTTACGATGAAGCGGCTTACCGGATCGGCTGGCTGATTCGAGAGGGCCTTGCGCGGGAATTGACCGGCGTGACGCTCAAGGACGAAAGCGGGGGCCGATCGCCCGATGTCATTGCCGCAAAGTCCGGCTGAGCCGTCATTTTGGACGTTCAGGCCAGGATTGCGCCTGTTTAAACATTTGTGCGCTGCTTGCGAAAAGCGGTGCGGACCTGTTACATCTCGTCTGCGTATTTTATCGTATCTTTTCAAGAGCTAATGGTATCAGGCTCACTTCGTTTTTCCGTACTTCGCCGGCCCAATATAGAGCCGTGTGAGAATTGGACAGGGTATGCTGAAAAAGAATGCCGAGAATGAGGTCCATGTCGAGAAAATCGAGCAGCGGCCGACGGCGAGCATCGCCTTCGGGCTCGAACGGATTGGACTGATCGCGGTTCAAGCGCCGATCCTGTCTTGCATCGTGCTGTTGGCGCTGATCGTTGGCGCGATTTTTGGGATCGAGCGCATCAAGATCGACGATTCGCTGAGCCAGCTTTTCCGGTCCAATTCCCGCGAATACCGGCAATATGAGTCGGAAATCAAGCGCTTCCCGGCGACGGAATTCGATGTCTTGGTGGTGGTCGAGGGTAAAAACCTGCTCGGTCGCGACAATCTCGAAAAGCTGCGCGACTTCGTCACTGATTTGCAACTTGTGGAGGGTACCCGCGGTCTGATCTCGCTGTTTTCGGCGCGCCAGGCGCCGGCGCCCGGTAAATTCCCCGCGGCGTTGTTTCCCTCCGAACTGCCGCAAGGGGCCGACTACGCCAAATTCGTCGAGACGGTGAAATCGAACGAATTGATTCGCGGCAAGCTCTTGTCGGAAGACGGCACGCTCGCGCTTATTGTGTTGTCGCTCGAACCGGAGGTCGTCGCCAGCAGCAAGCTTGGCAAGACCATCGGCGAGATCAGAAAATTGATGACTGAAGATCTCGGGGACACCGGGCTCAACGCCGAATTATCAGGCGTTCCGGTGATGCAGCTCGAAATCCGCAACGCGGTCGAGCGCGACGGGCTCACCTACAATGTTCTCGGCATTCTCGCCGGCTGCATCATCGCCATTATCTTCTTCCGCAAAATATCGTTCATGGTGGTGGCCGCATTCCCGCCGATTATCGCGATTCTACTCGCGCTCGGCGGTTTGGGTTGGGCCAATTTCAACCTCAATATGTTTTTGAACGTGATGACGCCGCTGATCATGGTGATCAGTTTCTCCGACTCGATGCAACTGACGTTTGCCGCGCGCGACCGCCTCATCGCCGGACAGGACAAATTCACCGCCTTCCGCAACGCGGTTCTGGTGGTCGGGCCGGCCTGCGTGCTCACCCACGGCACGGCCGGAATTTCGTTCATCGCCCTGCAATTTTCCGATTCCGATCTGATCCGGAAATTCGGCGAAGCGGGCCTTGCCGCCACCATCATCGCGCTCGTCGCGGTGCTTTCGCTGGTGCCGGTGTTCGGCGTGCTGTTCGTGCGCAATGAAAAGATATTTGCGGTCAAGTTTCAGGGCGCCGACGCCGGCGTGCAAATGCTGCGCAATTTTTGCTACTGGATTGCGGTGCGGATGGTCGGCCGCCCCGGCCTGTTCAGCCTGATCGCGGTGCTGTTCGTCGGTGGATTGGCCGTGATCTATGCCAATCTCGAGCCGCGCTATCGCCTTGCCGACCAGGTGCCGGACAAGCAGCAGGCGGTCGCGGCCAGCGGACGCCTTGACGCCAAATTGACCGGCGCCAATGCCATCGACGTGCTGATCGAGTTACCGAAGGGGGCTTCGCTCTATGGTCCCGATACGTTGCAGACGATCGCCGAGGTCCATTCCCTGGTCGAGAAGCAGGCCGGTGTCGGTAACGTTTGGTCGTTGGAGACGCTAAGGCGCTGGCTGGCGGAGAAGGCCGGTAGTTCCGACGTCGCGACCTTGAAGGAGTATGTCAGCGTCATTCCCGAATATCTGGTGCGGCGTTTCATTGCGGCCAATCAGGATGCGGTCGTGGTGTCGGGCAGGGTGCCGGACCTCGATTCCAGCCAAATCCTGCCCGTGATCGAAAAGCTCGATCATGCGCTTGATGCGGTGCGAGCGGCGCATCCAGGTTACGAGATCGCGGTCACGGGCCTGTCGGCGATCGCGGCGCGTAATTCCGCCAATATGATTGAAAAACTCAACCGCGGCCTGACGATCGAGTTTGCGCTGGTCGCCATTTTCATCGGCTTGGCGTTCCGTTCGGTCGTCGTGACGTTTTCCTGCATCCTGCCCGGGATTTTTCCGGTGGTGCTTTCGGGCACGATGCTCTGGCTGCTCGGCGAGGGGCTGCAATTTGCCAGCGTCGTCGCGTTGACGGTTTCGTTTGGGTTGGGGCTGAGCGCCACGATCCATTTCCTCAATCGCTTGAGGCTCGAATCCAAGCCCGAAGTCACGGCGGAGCTTGCGGTGGAACGGGCCACGGTTCTTGTCGGGCCGGCCTTGATTTTGACCACGGTGGTGCTGGCCTGCGGCCTGGTGGTGACCGTGTTTTCGGATCTGCCGTCGCTGCGCCTGTTCGGCTGGCTCAGCGCGTTTTCGATGGTTGCGGCCCTGGTGGCCGATCTGTTCATCCTGCGCCCGACGGCGATGTTCCTGATCAATTTGTCACTGCGGCTCCGCGGGCAAGCGAGCCCCACGGGGCCGGCGCGGCAGGGGACGAATGGATAGGGCGGGATGCTTAGCTTTTCACCATCGTGATCGACACGCCCCTGATATCGCCCTTGGAGTTGATCTGAACGGTTTGCTTGTTGCCGCTGCTTCGCAACGTCAGGCTGGCGCTAAATCCCGGCGCCTCGACGATCAGGTCGATCTTGCCGCTGCCCGCGGTTCCCTGCAGGCTGCCGAAGATGTTGCGGTTGGTCTCATTCCACTGTCCCGAAACCCGCTCGCCCTGGCTTGTCACCTCACTATTGAGGTCGAATTTGTAGCTGTCGCTGGCGCAGCGAAGGCTTTGTTTCAGACCGAGGCCGGTTTGATCGATGCGGTATTCGGCACGACAACGAATGCGCTCGTTCGTTCCGTCGGAGAGCGAGATGGTTCCCTGGCCCGACCAAGCGCCGTCGAAGCCGGCAAATGGGCGCGACTGCGCCTGTGCGGCGGGCGCCGACGCGATCAGCGCGCCAACCACGGCGCCGGCCTTTAATGCCTGAGTCAGCAGGCCCGAGCTTAAACGTTTCATGCTGAAATCCCCATTAAACGAGACATTCCGATGCGCCCCTCTTCTTTACGCAGAATGGGTTGGTCTTCCCGGCCGGGTTTTGGTTCAATGAAGCGTGCCGTATTTTTTCTCGCGAAACGAAATAAAACTCGGATATCTTGCCATCCCGCGCCGGGTTAGTGACCACGGCTTTTTCGAAAATTCGTGAAATGCTGCATGCCATATCACTGGAAAATATCCGATTAATGCCAATTCCTTATAATCTCACCTTCGGAAATCGCTGGTCGGCGGCGGCATTTTTGCAATTGATCGCCGCAAATTCGGCCGCATTTGCCAGCGCTTTGTTGCCTGCGTCGCCGTCGCCGGCGGCACCTAAAGTTGAACAATCCCGCTGATGCCGCGCGCTATTCGGGCTAAATACTCCCGTCGATAAAACAAAGGAATACGATGCGTAAACTCGCCTTGGTCGCCGTACTGTTCTCATGCTCCATTCCCACCGGGGTCCTGGCCCAACAACCAGCCGCGCCCCAGCGCAGCGGCACGCCGGA
>DATGJS010000202.1:0-17553 GCA_035295025.1 Bradyrhizobium sp. | reverse complement strand
GTCGGAAATAAAAGCCTCGGTTATATCCGCAGCCTCGTCGTCCAAGCTATAGATTGATTTTGATCGGTATTTCAGATCGCGAACGACGGCCTCAACTGCGAGGTCGATGCCGCGCTTCAGGTCCATCGGGTTCATGCCGGCGGCAACCGCCTTGGCGCCTTCGCGGACGATCGCAGCCGCGAGCACGGTCGCGGTGGTGGTGCCGTCGCCGGCCGCATCTGCTGACTTGGAGGCCACTTCTCGCACCATCTGCGCGCCCATGTTCTCGAACTTGTCCTCAAGCTCGATCTCCTTGGCGACGGTAACGCCGTCCTTGGTGATGCGGGGGGCGCCGAACGACTTGTCGAGCACGACGTTGCGGCCCTTCGGGCCGAGCGTCACCTTGACCGCGTTGTTGAGGATATCGACGCCGCGCAGCATGCGGTCGCGGGCATCGACGCCGAATTTCACTTCTTTGGCTGACATTGATTGTTTCCTTGAAATCTAGGGAAGGGGAAAAGGCGCTTAAGCGGCCTTCTTCTTGGTGGCGGAGACGTCGGTGAGAACGCCCATGATGTCGCTCTCCTTCATGATCAGGAGATCGACACCATCGATCTTGACCTCGGTGCCCGACCATTTGCCGAACAGGACGCGGTCGCCGACCTTGATGTCGATCGGGATCAGCTTGCCGGACTCATCACGGCCGCCGGGGCCGACGGCGGTGACTTCACCCTGAGAGGGCTTTTCCTTGGCCGTGTCGGGAATGATGATGCCGCCTGCGGTCTTCTCTTCGGCGTCGATGCGCTTGACCACGACGCGGTCGTGAAGCGGACGGAATTTCATGCAGTCCTCCTTAAGATTTTGAAGATGTTGTCGAATTTGGAATATTTGGCAGTCGCCGCCGGTGAGTGCCAGCGAGCGCTAAGGGGACATAATCCAGACTTGTGGTGGGGACAAGGGCTTGTAACAGGAAAATTAGCACTCAACTAAGCGCGCTGCCAATTTCTGAAGTCAGCGTTAATGCTGCCGGATTGCTGAAAGGCCAATGTTAGCAGCCCACTTAAGTGGCTGCTAACATTGGTTTTTCAACAGAACATTAAACATTTAGGCTTGTGATGGGTTGTTCGCGTGCGTCAGATTTCTCGCATGTGAGCGCATCGTTTCACCGGGTGGCTCCCGGTCGGTCGGCCATCCCGGCAAATGCGCTCCTTCAATGGAGGTTGGCATGGTCTCGCGGGTTGGGGTTTCCGAGGACTTCCGGAAACAGGTGAAGGGTTATGGGCTGACGACGGCGGAAATTCTCTACCGCATGCCGGATCACCCCTCCTTGCTGCAAAGCTACGTCTGGCAGAATTACGATCTGTTCCCGAAGTTTCCGGTGCTGCAAGATTTCCTCGCCTTCTGGCAGGAAAAACTGGATGGCCCGCTATTTGCGGTAACCATTGCTCACTCCAAGCTGATCAAACCGGCGGAATTGCGGGCGGTGGACGGCGTGTTCCGCCTGCATTGATCTTGTGGTCGTCCGCGGTATAGGTCGGGACCAACAACCCCGGGGCGATTGCTATTGGGCCGAACTCTCTCCGCTCCTCGCAATGACGGCATGTCGCTCATTTGCCCGGGACGACGAATCTCGTCTGTGTTAGCTTTGCGCATCCAAGGGAAAAGGGAGAGCAAGGATGGCCAGAAAGAAATCCAACAAGCCGGCCTCGCGCGCCGCAACTAAAAAGACGGCGCGAAAGAAATCGCCCGCGCGCAATATGGCGACCAAATCCACGGCGCGGCGAAAGCTGAAGAGCAAGGGCAGGGCCGCTCACCCGGTCAAGCGCGCGCGCGCGAAACAGCGCGTGGCGATCAGCCATCATCGCGACGAGGATTTCAAAGCCGATGGCTTGCGCGCTTATGCGAAATATCGCGACCTTGGCGTGGCGGAGGCCAGCGCTGGGCTTGCGCGCGCGCATGTGATCCGCTTGATCGGTCCGTGCGATCCCCTCGCGGTTTCAAAACTGCATTTTCACGACGTGGACTTTCAGATGGTCTATGTGCTCAAGGGTTGGGTGAAGACCTATATCGAAGGCATTGGCGAGACGATGTTTAGCCAGGGCAGCGCCTGGACCCAGCCGCCGCGTATCAAGCATCTGATCATGGATTATTCCAATGATGTCGAATTGCTGGAAGTGATCCTGCCCGCCGATTTCAAGACGGTCGAATTGGCGGTGTGAGGGATGGACGAATCTGCTTCGTCATGACCTTTCAATATCGCGAGGACATCGACTGGCTGCGCGCGATTGCGGTGCTCTCCGTGGTGGCGTTTCATTTCGAGGCGCCGGTCTATGGCGGCTTCGTCGGCGTCGATATCTTCTTTGTGATCTCGGGCTATCTGATCACCGGGATCATCCAGTCGGAATTGAAAATGAAGCTGTTTCCCTCGCTGCGGAAGGTCGATCGGCTGGAGTAGGGGGACGGCTCTATCCCGCTGTCATTGCGAGCCACCGGGTCCGTGCGAAGCGCGGCCCGATGACAGGCTCCGCGAAGCAATCCAGAATCTTGAACAAGTCTGGATTGCTTCGTCGCGCTGCTCCTCGCAATGACGGTATTGAGACTTTCGCGGGCTATCACCATCCGCGTCATCGCGAGGAGTGAAACGACGACGCGATCCAGACTTTCTTTTGAGATTCTGGATTGCTTCGTCGCGTTGCTCCTCGCAATGACGGTTTGGCGAAATCACCCCCGCCCGACGAACGGCATTTTGCTGGCCATCACCGTCATGAACAGCACGTTGGCGTCGAGCGGAAGGCCCGCCATATAGGCAACCGCATCGCCGACCGCCTTGGAGTCCATGCGCGGCTCCGGCATTTTGCGGCCGTCCGGCTGCAACACGCCGTCCACCATGCGATCGGTCATTGGCGTCGCGGCATTGCCGATGTCGATCTGGCCGACCGCGATGTCATAGGCGCGGCCATCGAGATTGGTCGCCTTGGTGAGCCCGGTGATGGCGTGTTTGGTCGAAGTATAGGGCGCGGAAAACGGCCGCGGCGCGTGCGCGGAGATCGAGCCGTTATTGATGATGCGGCCGCCGCGCGGGGTTTGATCCTTCATGATGCGGAAGGCGTGCTGGGTGCACAGGAAGGACGCGGTGAAATTGGTCGAAACCACCGCCTGCCATTGCGCCAGCGTCAAATCCTCGAACGGCATCGCGGGCGTGCCCATGCCGGCATTGTTGAAGAGAAGATCGAGCCGGCCATAGCTCTCCTTCACCTTGGCAAAGAGCGCGGCGATCGAATTGGGGTCGGTCATGTCGGCGGGCACGGCGAGGCTCTTGCCGGCAGGCCCAAGCTTTTGGGTTTCTTCCAGCATTTCCTTGCGCCGGCCCGCGAGCGCCACGGTGAAGCCCGCGTTCATCAGCGCCAGCGAAGCGGCTCGTCCGACCCCGGTTCCCGCACCCGTGACGATGGCGATCTTATTTTTGCTGTCGGTCATTTTTTCCTTCTTTCTTATGTTTTCTGAGTTTCGGTTTTGTAAGGCGGCCGCGGAATATTCTGGTGGGCGGCCCGCAGCGCCGCCGACCAGCGCGAACGCAGATCGTGGAAATAGGGCTCTCCCGCCTCGATGCGGTGGTTGAGATCGGCATCGCACACATCGTTGCGCACGACGAGCACGTCGATGGGAAGCCCGACGCCGAGATTGGAACGCATGGTCGAATCCATCGAGATCAGGCTGGTCTTGAGCGCTTCGTAGAGTTCGACTTCGTAATGCATGGCGCGGTCGAGCACCGGCTTGCCGTATTTGTGTTCGCCGATCTGCAAATAGGGCGTATCGGTGGTACATTCGATGAAATTGCCGGCCGGGTAAACCATGAAAAGCCGCATCCGCGCGCCCTGGATCTGACCGCCGAACAAAAACGAGACGTCGAAATTGATGTCGGCCGATTGCAGCGCGGTGCCTTCGGTGGCATGGACGGCGCGGATCGCCTTTCCGATGCGCTGCGCGGCCTGAAACATCGTCGGCGCGTTGAGCAGCGTTTCGACCTCGCCGGTCGAGGGGTCTTCCATGCCCTCGGTCAAGGTCGAAAGCACCGACTGGCTGATCGCGAGATTGCCGGCGCTCGCAATCGCCATGATCCGCTCGCCCGGTTTGGTGAAAATATGGAGCTTGCGGAAGGTCGAGACATTGTCGAGCCCGGCATTGGTGCGGGTGTCGGCGATCATGACGAGGCCGTCGCGCACCAAAACTCCGCAGCAATAGGTCATTTCCGCATCCCCGCGCGCAAATTACTACCCAATTTCGCGCCTGGGGTCCAACCCGATTCGGGCGGTTTTTCTCGTTATGACGAGCCGACGGAGCGGCGCAAAATGCCGCCCGGTGACGCTACCTCTTTTTGTCCCGGGCGCGATGCGGCGTGCTCCCGGTTCTGCGGCGCATCATTTCGCTGTGCTCATCTGCGCTGCGCCCGAGACACGAGGCACTGTGCTACAAGTTTTGAATCGAATAAAACGCGTTGCCCTATCCATACCGTCAAGCGGCTGGAACGCGTGCAGCACATGGATTGCTTCGGAGCTCACGCTCCTCGCAATGGCGAACGAAATTCGTCGTCATTCCCCGGCGCGACAAGGTCGCGAGCAATGGTGCGCAATTTAATTTAGGGTGGGCATGGCGCAACCGTGCCCATCGCTTATAATTTAGCGCGCAGCTCGTGGCGGCGGATGAGCGTCTTCGCGTCATCCGCCGTTCAGTCGTCGCGATGGCGGATGACGCTGACGCTCATCCGCCCTTCGGACCTTGTTACTTCGGATCGCGCAGGGCGCGCTCTAGCGCCATCCGAATAAAGCGCTGATAGGGCATGCCCGCATGGGTTGCCCTGTCCCGCACCTGGCTAAGTAGCGCTTTCGGTAGACGCAAGCTGACTGTCGTGTCCTTGCGCTTGAGCTCGAACCGCACGAATTGCCCTTTCAAGTCGTATTCGCTGAGATCTGCCGTTTCAACAAAACGCTCGGCCTCCTTGTCGGTCTTAAACGTCGGAATTGTCTTTCTCATAGCGATCGATCTCCCTTTTGTGCATGTAACGGGCGCTGACGGGGCGGATGAGGCTGCCGCGCCAAGTTAAAGGCGACAAAGGCCGTCCGTCCGGCGCTCGTCATGCCTATGGCGCGATAACGCGATTCCTGCCCGGAATTGTCGGCGCGATGAGATTTGGATGAATCGTCATCGCGCTTTAATTCTTTGATTGAGCATGATCTTTTCGGAAAACCGCTTCACACTTTTCCGGATCATGCGCTAGCTAGTACGGAAAATCATATTCTTTTGAATATACAAATGCAGCACAATTAGACGCATAAATCTTGCGTTCTTACTTCCTTGCCAAGCCCTTTGTTCGACGTGCCGCAGGCGTGTTGAACTATCCGCGCTCAACGGCTCGCCGCGTTGGCGCGCCGCATCGGCTTGAGTACGGCGAGCGCCAAAATGCCGGTCAACGCGTCGAGCGCGATGATGATCGCAAACACCGGAAGCCAACTGCCGGTCTGTTCGCGCAAATAGGCCGCGAGCGGCCCGCCCAGGATCGAGCCAATCCCTTGCGCCATATACAAGAGGCCGTAATTTGTGGTCGCATGTTTGGCGCCGAACGTGTCGGTCAGCGTTGAGGGAAACAGCGAGAAGATTTCGCCCCAGCCGAAGAACACCACGCCCGAGAGGAGCACGAAGACCAGCGCGTTATCGCGGAACAACACCATCAGCGTGACGGAAGCGGCCTCCAACAGGAAAGCGATGGCCATGGTGTTTTCACGGCCGATCCGGTCCGATACCCAGCCGAAGAACGGGCGGGTCAAGCCGTTGGTGATGCGATCGATGTTGAGCGCCAGCGGCAAAGCCGCCATGCCGAAGATCATGACGCTGGTGACGCCGAAATCGCGCGAGAAGGCGGCGAATTGCGAGATGATCATCAAGCCGCCGGTGGACATCATCGTCATCATGACGAACATCAACCAGAACACGCCGGTGCGCACCATCTCACCCGGCCGCGTTCCGACGCTCGACACCTCCACCGCCGGCCGCGGCAGCACATCGTCGGTCGTCGGCAGGCGCAGCGCAAGGGCGGCTGCGGCGCCGACAAGGCCAAGAATAATTCCGAACACGATGAGCGTGTGCTGATAGCCGCTCTCGTTGATCATGTTGTAGACCGGGGTATTGGTCAGAAGCGCGCCGAAGCCGTAACCGGCGGCGACGACGCCCGTTGCAAAGCCGCGCCGGTCGGGGAACCAGCGGACCATGAGGCCGACGATGCCGACATAAACGATGCCGGTGCCGATGCCGCAGAACAGCCCGTAGGTGAGATAGAGCGCGGTAAGGCTTGTCGCATAAGCGGCGGTGATCCAGCCCAAGCCTGATAACAGGCAGCCGCTCGCGATCAAAAGCCGCGCACCGAACCTGTCGATCAGATAGCCCTGGAGCGGGGACAGGAACGTCTGCAACACGATGAGGATCGAAAAGGTGAGTTGGAGGGCCGAGAGCGGAACCCCCAAACTATCCTGCAAGGATTTGGTGAAAAACGTCCAGCCATATTGGGGGCTCGAGATCGACATCATTGCGATCAAGCCGAGCACAAGCTGGACCCAGCGCGTGGATGCCGTGGATTGAGCCGATACCCTTGATACTGTCGTCATTACGCGCCCCCGTTTGTCCTACGCTATCTTTAGCACGCGTTGTATCGGGCGCAACGTTCGGCTAGCTTATCCCATTGTATGGCCCCTATTAAGCCTGCCTGTTTTATGGGTGTGCGGTGCCCATAAAGGTGTCAGATTCATTCGCGGATATGCCTCCGGGTAATGTCGTGGCGCCCGAGGATGCTTCTGCCAGGGGAATCTTGATGTCGCTTCGTCGCGAAGAGCTCCTCGCGATGACGGCTGAAAGGGCGCATCGCCGTGTGCTTCCTATCCAACCCGATCGACCTTCACCTTAACCGTCAGCGCCTCGGCGCCAGCGCCATAATGCGTGCCGCGCACCGGTGCTGCGCCGAGATAATCGAGGCCGACGGCGAGACGGGCATGGGCGTCGGTGGCGCAAATGGCATTGGCCGGATCGAAGGCGACCCAGCCGAGATCAGGCACGAAAGCCTCGGCCCAGGCATGGCCGGCCTGTGGATGCACCACCCCGTCCGATCGCAAGAAATGCCCGGAGATGAAACGCGCAGGAATCCCGACCGACCGCGCGCAGGCGATGAAGACATGCGCATAATCATGACATACGCCGCGTTTCAAGGCGAAGGCCTCGGCGGCCGAGGTTCCGCTGTGGGTGGGATCTTCGTCGAACGTCATATGGTCGTTGATCTCAAGCATCAAGGCGCGCAGGAATCCGAGTACGTCGCTTTCGGATTCCGAGCGCAGCTCGCGCGAGAAGACGGTCATGGCCGTATTGACCTCGGTGAGCGGGGTGGCGCGCAGGAACAGGCTTGGCGGAAAGCGCTCGTCGGTGCCGTGCAACACGCCGCCGGTATCGTGGGTCTCAACCAGGCCTTCGGCCGTGATAGTGAGTTCGGCGATCGCGTTTTCGCTCAGGACATGCGTGATGTTGCCGAACGCGTCCTGATGCCTATGAAGGCGGCCATCGGTGGAGATACCGATCTGCCATTCGGCGACATATTGCCCGCCATGGCTGCTTGGTGTCATTCGTAAAATCCGAATGAAGCCGGTTGCGGCCGGCTCGTAGCGATAAATGAGGGAATGGGCGATGCGTAGGCGCATGAGTGACCAGGGCGTTATTGGTATGGACTACGGCCAAAGGCCGTCATTGTGAGCGGAGCGAAGGTTAGCCGATCGTCATTGCGAAGAGCTCTTCGCGACGAAGCAATCCATCGGGCGACAAAAAGACTGGATTGCTTCGTCGCTTCGCTCCTCGCAATGACGGGCATTCATACCCAATACTGCTTGGCGATGATCTCCCCGAGGCTTGCATTATCGGCGATGAATTCCTGGATGAATTCATGCACGCCGTGCTGGAGGATGTCGTCCATATTGCTGTGCTCCAGCCGATTACGGATGCCACGGGCGTGGCGTTGCGCCGCGCCTTGGCGCCCATAGGCCGCGCCAATCTGATCGAGGTGGCGCGCTAGACTGCCGTAGCAGCTTGCCAGCGAATGGGGCAGCGAGTCGTTGAGGATCAGGAGTTCGGCAACCAGCCATGGTTTGAGCGTCTCGCGATAGAGCGAGTGATAGGCGGTGAGCGCGGAGGCCGAACGCAAAATCGAGGTCCATTGGCAGTAATCGAGCGGGCCGCCGACATGTTCGTCCTCGGGCAGCAGCACGTGATATTTCACATCGAGAATCCGCGCGGTGTTGTCGGCGCGTTCCAGATATACGCCAAGGCGCGAGAACCAATAGGCGTCGTCGCGCAGCATGGCGCGGTGGGCGGAGCCATCGAAACGCAGTGAGGTCTCCTGAACGAAGCGCAGAAACCGCGTCAACTCCTCGCGGCTCTTGATGCCTTTACTCCAGATTTGCTGAAGCTCGATCCAGGCGGAATTGATGATGTCCCACATCGCGCCGGTCAGCGCGGTGCGGACCGCGCGCGAATTGCGCCGCGCCGCCTCGATGCAATTCTTGATCGAGGAGGGGTTGGCGGCATTGAACGACAGATAATCGACGACGTTGTGCTCGTTGGCTTCGCCATGGACGGCATAAAAACCTTGTTCGACGCCGGCGGTCAGAAGCGTGGATTCCCATTCATTGGTTTTGCCGATAGAGGCGTTGGGTAAAGCGGTGACGCGCAGCGTCGCCTCGATGGTGCGCGCCAGATACTCCGCGCGCTCGACGTAGCGGGCGAGCCAGAACAGATTTTCAGCGGCGCGAGACAGCATGAATTATTCGTCCAACACCCAGGTGTCCTTGGTGCCGCCGCCTTGGCTGGAATTGACCACGAGCGAACCTTCTTTCAGCGCCACCCGCGTCAGTCCGCCCGGCACGACGGCGACGTGATCGCGCCCCGTGAGCACAAAAGGGCGCAAATCGACATGGCGCGGCGCAAGGCCCGCCTCGGTGCAGGTGGGGCAGGTGGACAACGCCAGCGGCGGCTGTGCGATGAAGCGCTCGGGTTCGCGTTTCAACCTGTCGCGGAACGCCTCGATCGCGTCTTTGGTCGCGGCCGGCCCGATCAGCAAGCCATAACCGCCCGAACCATGAACGTCCTTTACCACCAATTGGTCGAGATGGTCGAGAACGTAAGCGAGGTCTTTCGGCTCGCGGCAACGCCAAGTCGGGACATTCTTCAAGATCGTTTCTTCACCGAGATAGAATTTCACGATCTCGGGCATGTAGGAATAGATCGCTTTGTCGTCGGCAATGCCGGTGCCCACCGCATTGGCAAGCGTGATGTTGCCGGCGGCATAAGCCGACATTAATCCGGGCACGCCGAGCGCCGAATCGGAGCGCAAGGTCAAGGGATCGAGGAAATCGTCGTCGAGACGGCGGTAGATGACATCGAGGCGCTTGAGGCCTTCGGTGGTGCGCATGAAGACCGTGGCGTCCTTGACGATGAGGTCTCTTCCCTCGACCAGCTCGATGCCGAGCTTGTGGGCCAGGAACGCATGTTCGTCATAGGCGGGATCGTCGATGCCTGGCGTCATCAGCGCGACCATCGGCTCATTGCCGGCATCAAGCGGGGCGACCGATCGCAACGCCGACCACAGCTCGTCCGGATAGCGCTCGACCGGCGCGACGCGGTGTCGTGCGAATAAATCCGGAAACAGCCGCATCATGATTTCGCGGTTTTCCAGCACGGCGGACACGCCGGAAGGTGTGCGGACATGATCCTCCAACGCGATGAAATGGTCCGCGTCCACCCTGACGATGTCGATGCCGGCGACATGGACATAGACGTCGTGCGGCACGGCCTGGCCGTTCATCTCCGGGCGAAACGCCGGATTTTGGAAGATCAAATCCTCCGGCATGATATTGGCGCGCAGGATTTCACGGCCGTGATAGATGTCACGCAGGAACATGTTGAGCGCGTGCACGCGTTGTTTGAGGCCTTTTTCGAGACCTCTCCATTCCCGCGCGGATATGATTCTCGGGATCACGTCGAAGGGGATCGAGCGCGCCTCGGATTCCGCATCGCCATGGCCAGCAAAATTGATGCCGATTTGGCGAAACAGCAGCTCGGCTTCCCGGCGCCGAGATTTCAGGGTGTCGGGCGGTGTCGCCTTCAGCCAGCGGGAAAGTTCCCGATAGGCAGGACGAAGATCGCCGCCAAGGCCGTTCATTTCGTCGAATGCAACCGCCATTTCGACCGTCCCCGAGAACCATCCCGCACCACACTGCATGACTTCACAGGAGGGTGGCAAGGCTGAAGCGGGCACGGTATAAAAACGCGCGGCTTTTAAGGAGAGATTATGAGCGAGATCGTCACGGCGGGAATCCTTGTGATCGGCGATGAGATCCTGTCCGGACGGACCAAGGACAAGAATATCGGCTTCATCGCGGAATATCTCACCAATATCGGTATCGATCTGAAGGAGGTTCGGGTCGTCGCCGACGAAGAGGCCGAGATCATCGCAGCCCTTGACGCGCTGCGCCATCGCTATACGTATGTCTTCACCACCGGCGGCATCGGGCCGACCCATGACGACATCACGGCCGACAGCATTGCGAAAGCGTTCGGCGTTGGCATCGATCATCACCCCGAGGTGGTCGCGCGATTTCGCGAGCGCTGGAGCGAGGCGGAATTGAACGAGGCGCGGTTGCGCATGGCGCGCATTCCCGATGGCGCCGAGCTGATTCAGAGTGCGACGATCCTGGCGCCCGGATTCAAGATCGGCAACGTCATCGTGATGGCCGGCGTGCCCTCGATCATGCAGGCGATGATGGACATCGTGGCGCCGAAACTCAAATCGGGCGTGCGCATGCTGTCCGAGAGCGTTCGCGCCAATGCGCGCGAAGGCGACATCGGCGGGCCCTTGCGCGAAATCGCCGGCGCCTATCCCGACACCATCATCGGCAGCTATCCGTTTATCGACGAGGATCAAAAGCCCAACACCAATCTGGTGGTGCGCTCGCGCGATCCGGAAAGGCTTGCGGCTGCGATGGGCGCGGTCAAGGACATGCTGGCCGGGCTCAACGTGGTGCGCTGAGCTGAAAAGAGGAAGCGAGAAGGATGGCCGAGTATCCAGAACTCAACGCGCAGGAACGGGGAGGCAAGGCCTTTCCGGTCTCGTGGGACCAATTTCACCGGGATTGCCGGGCGCTGACCTGGCGGCTCAACGATGTCGGGCCGTTTCACGCGGTGATCGCGATCACCCGGGGCGGCCTGGTGCCGGCGGCGATCGTCGCGCGCGAACTCGGCATTCGCATCATCGATACGGTCTGTATCGCAAGCTACGACCATACCCAGCAGGGCGAGTTGAAAGTGCTCAAGGGCGTCTCCGCCGAGATCGCAAAACTCGGCGGGAACACCGGCAAAGGGCTTTTGATCGTCGATGACCTCGTCGATACCGGCAAAACCGGGCGGCTGGTGCGCCAGTTGATTCCGGATGCGCATTTCGCAGCCGTCTATGCCAAGCCGAAGGGCCGGCCGCTGGTCGATACCTTCATCACCGAAGTGTCGCAGGACACCTGGATTCATTTTCCCTGGGATACCGCATTGTCGTTTCAACCGCCGATCAGAGAATGAGGGGGATGAATCGGCTGCCGTCATTGCGAGCGAAGCGAAGCAATCCAGAGCCGTACAAAGACTCTGGATTGCTTCATCGCGTTGCTCCTCGCAATGACGATCGTGGCAACGGATTGGGGTTCTAAAGATGCCCCTGCAAAATCGCGTCACACCGTCAGGCGAGATCGTCGCCACGCCCGAGCGCGGGATGTTTGTCGGCAATCGCGGCATTATCCATGACCCCGCCACCAAGACGCTTCTGAAGAAGCGCTGGTCAACCCATGCTTGGCTGACTTGTGTGCTGGAATTCCAAGGCCGCCGGCGTAACGTGATGGGTGGGCGCAGCTGGACCGAACTGTTTTTTCTCGATGAAGCGACCGCGTTCGCGGCGGGCCACCGGCCTTGCTTCTTTTGCCGGCGCGAGGACGCCAATCGCTTTCGCGCGGCGTGGGAGAAGGGCAACCTGGTGAGTGGGACGCTTGCGTCTGATATCGATTCCGTGCTGCACCGCGAGCGTTTCGCGAGCGCCAAGAAGCTGCCTCCTCCGCCGAGGAGAATCGACGAGCTGCCTGAAGGCACGATGGTGCGGGTGGGGGGAGAGAGCTTTGTGATCGCGAGAGGCAAAGCGTTGTTGTGGTCTCCTGGTGGATATCGCGTGACGAAGGGTGAACTCGGTGATGCGAAATTGCTGACACCGCCTTCGATCGTGCGCGCGTTCGCAGTCGGTTATCGGCCGGTGCTGCATCGAAGCATGCAAGAATTGGTAAGATAAGGGATTAGCATTCGGCCTGGATCTTGCGGCATAGCAAATCGGCTCTCTCCCCCTTGTGGGGGAGAGGTGGAGAGGGGGGGCGGCAAGCTCTGGCGCATGTGATTCATCCCCCTCCCTAACCCTCCCCCACAAGGGGGGAGGGAATGCGAAATCTCACCCCAATTTCTGCCTTGCGAGTCTCGCGCCCGCGCCGAGCGCCATCAGCTTGGCCTCCGCGATGTCGCGCCGCATGGGCGCCATGCCACAATTGGTGGTCGGGATGATATCGTCCTTGGCTACGAATTTCGCGACCGCTTCGATGACCGCCATGACTTCTTCGGGGGTTTCCACCGTGTCGCTGGCGACGTCGATCACGCCGGCCTGCACCTTCTTGCCTTTGAGCAGCCCAAGCAATTCGAGCGGCACGTGCGAGTGGCAGCATTCGATCGCGACCTGGCCGATCTTGCTTTTGGCGATCGCCGGGAAGGTATCTTCATATTGCCGCCACTCGTTGCCGAGCGTTTGCTTCCAGTCGGTGTTGGCCTTGATGCCATAGCCGTAGCAGATATGGACCGCGGTCGCGCAGGTAAGCCCCTCGGCCGCGCGTTCCAGCGCTTTGATGCCCCAGTCGTTGACCTCGTCCATGTAGACATTGAAGGCGGGCTCGTCGAACTGGATGAGATCGACGCCATCGGCCGCCAGCGCCTTGGCTTCCTCGTTGAGCAATTCGGCGAAGGCGAACGCCATCTTGACGCGATCGCCGTAATATTGATCGGCGATGGTGTCGATGATGGTCATCGGGCCCGGCAACGTGAATTTCAATTGGCGCGTGGTGTGGGCGCGGGCGACACGGGCCTCTTCGGCATGAACGCGGCCCTTTAATTTAAGCGGCGCCACCACCTGCGGCACCATGGCCTTATAGCGGTCCTTGCGGATACCCATCTCGACCTTGTGGGCGAAATCGATGCCCTCGACCTGCTCCAGAAAGCCATGGACGAAATGTTGGCGCGCCTGCTCGCCTTCGGAGACGATATCGATGCCGGCGTCTTCCTGAATTTTCACCGCCAGGATGGTGGCGTCGCGCTTGGCGCGGGTAAGTTCCTCGCCTTGCGATTTCCAGGGCGCCCAAAGCTTGTTCGGCTCGGCCAGCCATTCGGGCTTGGGCAGGGAGCCGGCGATCGTGGTCGGAAACAGCATTTTGGGCGTATCCTTTTGGGTTTTTTCGGTCAGTTGGTCTCTATCTGCCATGTTATTTGCATGGCGTACACAAGAGTTGAGGCAACTGGAATGCGCCAAAAGCAGGGGATAGGATGACGGCTGAAGCCCCCATGAGGACGTCCCCCATGATCGACCTTCACTACGCGCCGACGCCGAATGGCTGGAAAATCTCGATCATGCTGGAGGAGCTCGGCGTCCCCTATCAGGTCAAATCCGTCAACATCCGCGCCGGCGAACAGTTCAAGCCGGAGTTTCTGGCCATCAGCCCGAACAACCGCATCCCGGCCATCGTCGATCACGCGCCCTCAGATGGCGGCGGGCCGTTTTCGGTGTTCGAGACCGGCGCCATTTTGATTTATCTCGCCGACAAAATGGGGCGCTTTTTACCCGCCGAAATGCGCGCACGCTCGGTCGTGATCCAATGGGTGATGTGGCAGATGAGCGGGCTCGGGCCCATGCTCGGCCAGCACGGCCATTTCGCGCTTTATGCGCCGGAAAAGATTCCTTACGCGATCGAGCGCTACCGCGACGAGGCCGCGCGGCTTTATCGCGTGCTCGACGTTCAACTCGGCAAGACCGGCGCTTATGTCGCCGGTCCGGATTATTCGATCGCCGACATCGCCTGTTTTCCCTGGACCATGACTCACAAGGCGCAAGGTTTTACGCTCGACGATTACCCGAACATCAAGCGCTGGTATGCGCAAGTGCGCGCGCGGCCGCAGGTGCAGGCGGGATTGGCCATCGGCAAATTCGTCAAGGAGCCGTTCGACGAGGAAGCGCGCAGGAACATGTTCGGCCAACGCGCCAAGGAGATCGCGGGGAAGACATGAGGTAAGCGCAATGACGGTGAAAGCTGAAATAAGGACACTAAAAGGAAACGCCATGATCGAATTCTTCTTCGACTGTTCGAGCCCCTGGACCTATCTCGCCTTCCACAACATCCAGCCCTTGGCGCGGGAGTTCGACGAAGAAATCTCGTGGCGGCCGATTTTGGTCGGCGGCATTTTCAACACCATCAATCCGAGCGTTTACGCCAGGCGCGAAAATCCGGTCGCCGCCAAGATCGCCTATGAGAAAAAAGATGTCGCGGACTGGGCGCGCCTCGCGGGGTTGACCATCAAGATGCGCCCGACGGTGTTTCCCGTAAACAGCGTGAAGGCGATGCGCGGCTGCGTCTGGTTGGGTAAGGACATGCTGCCGTTTGCCCGCACGGCGTTTCAGATCTATTGGGGTGAGGATCAGGACATTTCACAGGACGCCGTGCTGACGGAGGTTTGCCAGCGCGCCGGCATCGATTCCCAGGAGTTTTTCGCAGGTATCGGCCAGCAGGCGATCAAGGACCAACTCAAGGCCAATACGGATGAATTGATGGCGCGCGGCGGCTTTGGCTCGCCGACGATCTTTCTCGACAAGAGCGACATGTATTTCGGCAATGACCGCCTGCCGCTGCTGCGGGAGGCGTTGCGGCGGCGAGGATAATGGCTGTCACCTCGGCGGCGTTGGCCATGGCCGCTGCGCGCCCCGCAAACCTTCGAAGGTCTTGGCCATGCCGAGCACGCCGAGATCGTCGAAGCGGCGGCCGGTGATTTGCACGCCGATCGGAAAGCCCGCCGCGTCATATCCGCCATTGATCGAGACGGCGGGATTTTCCGCCATGTTCCACGGCACGGTGTAACCGATATGCTCGAACGGCCGGTCAGGGTCGTTGAGGGGGGAAGCCAGTTCGGCGGCGAATTTGACCACCGGCGCGACCGGCGAAATCAGATAGTCGATATCGGCGAAAAGCTTGGCGGCTGCCGCGCGGATCGCCATGGTGGCGTTGAAGCCTCGGATCACGTCGAGGCCCGAGAGCTTGGCGCCGGCTTCCGCCCATTTCAAAATATAGGGGAGGGTCTTGCCGCGCTCGGCCGGCGAAAGTTGCGAAAGCTCGTCCCATGCGCGTGCCCGCCAGAAAATATCGAGCCCGTCGAGCATTTCGCGCGTCAAGATGCCTTTCACCTCGTGAACGGTAGCGCCCGCGGATTCGAAGGCTTTCGCGGCCTTGATCGCGACATCGCGCACGTCCTGTTCCAGCGCCTGTCCGACGTTAAGATCGAGCAGAAGCCCGAGGCGCAATTTGCGCAACGCTTTATCGTGGGCTTTCCAGTTGATGCTGTCGGGCGGCAAGCTCATGCCGTCGCGGCGATCGGGCTTTGCCATCACGCTCATCATCAAGGCGGCGTCATCAACATTGCGCGTCATCGGTCCGACGACGCGGCCGACATAGGGCGGATCGACCGGCACCCGCCCCAAGCTCGGTTTCAGCGCGACGAGGCCGCACCACGCGGCCGGCAACCGTACCGAGCCGCCGATGTCCGTTCCCAGATGCAGCGGGCCGTAGCCGGCGGCGGCCGCCGCCGCGGCCCCCGCGCTCGATCCACCGGGGTTTTGGCGGAGATCCCAGGGATTGCGGGTGAGGGGATGAAAACTGGAGAGGCCCGAGGACAGCATGCCGAAATCCGGCATGGTCGTTTTGGAGAAAATGATCGCGCCGGCCTCGCGCAGCCGCGCGGGCGGAGGGGCGTCCGCTTTGGCCGGCACGAGCCTGGTCGTAGCAGTGCCGAGCGGCACTGGAACGCCTTTGGTCGCGATATTGTCCTTGATGGTGACGGTCACGCCGTCGAGCGGTCCCATCGGTTCGCCCTTTTGCCACCGCTCGGTCGAAGCCTTGGCCGAGAGGCGTGCATCTTCGGGGTCGAAGGCGTAAAGCGCCTTGAGGTGAGGTTCCCACACCGCGATATGGGCGAGCACATCGTCGAGAACTTCGCTCGGTGAAAATTGCCGCGCGCGGAACCCTGCGATCAGATCGGTCGCGCTGAGATCATGCAGCGCGGAAATCTTATCAGGCGATGGCTTCTCAGACATGACCACTTGCCGGCAAACGGGTCTCGACGATGCGGGCGAACATGCTGGCCCCGATGGGCAGAATTTTGTCGTCGAGCGTGAAGCCTGGATTGTGCACCGGGACCGAGCCGTCATGGCCGAGCCAGAAATAGGCGCCGGGGACGGCCTGCAACATATCGGCGAAATCCTCGCTGCCCATTTTGGGCTGCGCGCGCGTCATGACCTTGGCGGGATCGACCACTGTTCGCGCGACCTCCGCCACCACCTTGGAATGCTCTTCTTGATTGACCAGCACGCCGAACGTGTCGCGAATATCGGCTGATATTTCGACCTGGAAGGCGGTTGCCATGCCGGCGCAAAGGCTGCGCATCCGTTCGCGGATCAAGGCGCGCACCTCGTCGGAGAACGCGCGCACGGTGCCGGCGAGTTTTGCCTCGGCGGGAATCACATTATAGGCGGAGCCCGCGTGGAGCTGGGTGATCGACAGCACGGCCGGGTCATGCGGCGGAACGTTGCGGCTGACGATGGTTTGCAGCGCTTGCCCAAGCGCCATCGCGATCACGATCGGGTCCTTGGAGCGTTCCGGCATCGCGCCATGCGCGCCATAACCTGATATCGTGATGTCGAAGAAATCCGCGCCCGCCATCGCCGGGCCCGGCAGGATCGCCAGTTCGCCATGATTGAGGTCGGGCGCGTTATGCAGCCCGTAAATTTCGTCGCACGGAAATTTCTCGAACAGGCCGTCCTTGATCATGGCGCGCGCGCCGCCAAGACCTTCCTCCGCTGGTTGAAAGATGAAATGCACCGTGCCGTCGAAATTGCGCGTCTCGGCGAGATAGCGCGCGGTGCCGAGCAGGATGGTGGTGTGGCCGTCATGACCACAGCCGTGAAAACGGCCGGGAATGGTGGAACGCCATTTCAGATTGGTGTTTTCCTCCATCGGCAGCGCGTCCATGTCGGCGCGAAGTCCGATGCGCTTGGTGCCCGAGCCTTTACCTTTCAGGACGCCGACGATTCCAGTCCCGCCAATGCCGCGATGAACTTCGACCCCCCATTGGGTGAGCTTTTCTGCGACGATGCCGGAGGTTCGG
>DATGJS010000201.1:0-17764 GCA_035295025.1 Bradyrhizobium sp. | reverse complement strand
CCGGTTGCCTTTGGCGCGTTGGGAACGCCGATCCAGGGACTGGCCAGCGTCATGGCGAGCTCGCCCGATCAGGTCGGCCCCTTGGCCTATCAACTCGGCGCGATGGTCGGCCGTCAATTGCCGATCTTCTCGCTGATCGTGCCGTTCTGGGTGGTGTGGGCCTTTGCCGGTTGGAAGGGCATGAAGGATGTTTGGCCCGCTATCCTGGTCACGGGCCTGTCTTTCGCCATCCCGCAATTCGTGATTTCCAACTACATCAATCCCTGGATCGTCGATATCGGCGCATCGCTGATTTCGATGGGCGCGCTCATTCTGTTCCTCAAGGTTTGGCAGCCCAAGCAGCTTTGGCTTTCGCCCGCGCTGCGCGGCAATGACGAATCGATGGCGACGATGACACCGGCAAAGCCGCTGGATAAGACGCCGTTGTCGCCGGGAGAGATCTGGAGCGCGCTGCTGCCATGGATCATCGTCTGCATCGTGATGCTGATCTGGGGCAATGGCGACTTCAAGACCTGGGCGAACAAGATCTTCGTTTGGAATTACGAAGTCGCCGACCTCGACAAGATGATCAACAAGGTGCCGCCGGTGGCGGCCAAGGCGACCGCTGAACGGGCCATCTTCGGCTTTACCTATCTGTCGTTCACGGGCACCGGCATGTTGATCGCGGCGATCATTTCGGGCTTCCTGATGGGCTTTTCGCCGCTCAAGCTGATCTCCGAATATGGCCGCACCATCAAACTCTGCGCGATCTCGCTGATCACGATCTCGGCGATGCTTGCGATCGGAACGTTGACGCGGCTTTCCGGTGTAGACGCGACGCTCGGCCTTGCTTTCGCGGCGACCGGCATATTGTATCCGTTCTTCGGCACCTTGCTCGGTTGGCTGGGCGTGGCGCTGACGGGATCGGATACCGCCTCGAACATCCTGTTCGGCAATCTGCAAAGGATCACCTCCGAGCAGCTCGGTCTGTCGTCGATCTTGATGGGCGCCGCCAACTCCTCCGGCGGTGTGATGGGCAAGATGATCGACGCGCAATCGATCGTCGTCGCCTCGACCGCGACCAATTGGTACGGCCACGAAGGCTCGATCCTGCGTTTCGTGTTCAAGCACTCGATCGCGCTGGCTTGCCTCGTCGGCCTGTTTGTGATGCTCCAGGCCTATGTCTATCCGTTTACGGCGATGATCGTGAAGTAGATCGGCAATCGAAGCGACGAATGAAATCCCCGCGTCTTGATGACGCGGGGATTTTTTTGGTGAGGCTGAGGTTTCGGGATCGCCCAATCTGGTCAATGCCGCGCGCGCCGATTACAAGGGCTGCGGTGCGAAGCGGCCGGGATATTTCGAGGAGTTGCATGTTCTCAAGGACAAATTTTCTTCGGTCGGCCGCCGTGACACTGGCGGCGGCTATTTTCACGGCCTATCCGGCGAATGCCCAGGACGAGTTTCCATTTGGATTTGAGATGAAGCTCGAGGCCGCGCCTCAAGCGGGATCGAAGCGAATTCCGACGATCGAGATCGGCGACAATGGCGAGGTCAAATTGGATTTGTGGTGCAAGACCGGCACCGGCCAGTTCTCGGTCGCGGGAAACACCGTGATTTTCGTTCCCGGCCGGTTTCAGGATCGTGACTGTTCGCCGGCTCGCGCGCAGGCGGATGACGAGCTCGTCGCGGGGCTCGGCGAAGCTGCGACCTGGAAGCGGCGGGGCGATCTGGTGTCGTTTGCCGGGCCGAAGGTGATACGGTTTCGAATCAACACCAATTGACAGTAGGGGTGTGGCAGCCGCCTTCGTTCGATACGGCTATTTCCAGGTCGATTTGTCGGAATCCCAACGCTGCGCTTTGAATTCTTTCGCCAGCGCATCCACCGCGCTATTGTCATCCTTTTGATTGCCCTCCTCCTCGCCGCCGGAATCATTGGCGAGATTGAGCGCGGGGCCGGACGTCTCGTCAGCGACCGAGGTCATGGGATTGCTGATCCACAAGATCAACCGGTCCGATCCCGAGGGCTTTTCCGGGGCGACCAAGGCGGTCACCTCGATCGTATCGGTGAGGTCAAGCGCGGGATATAGTTCGCTCGCTCGCTTGAAGGTTAATTTCAGTTTGCCGTTGCTGGAATTCCAAGTGGTGGCCACGGGCTTTGCCGAAAGTACGCCTGCGAGCGCATTGGCGATCGCAGCCGCAAGCTTTTCCTTGTTGAGCCGCTCGCCCTCGCGCCAGCCGGCCGCCGCAAAACGGATGGTTCGATCCATTTCCAGGATTCCGCTGGTCCAGCCGGCCGCGACCACGCCCGGCGCGGATTTGAATTTCGCCATCAATCCGGTGGCGCGGTCCGGATCGACGCTCAGCATGATGGTTTGCTCACCGGCGCGCAGCGCATCGCAGGTGACGGCAAGACTGCTCAGCGAAATCTCGACGTCTTGCCCCTTCAAGCTTTTGAGAAAGTCCGTGACCGCGTCGAGCTTGATGCGAACGCCGATCGCTTCAGGCGATATTTCGGTAAAATCCTTCGGAGCGGACATGATGCCGTCGTCGCTGGTTTGGCTTTCTTCAAATTCCCTTTCGCTAAGATCGGAATTGTCGGTCGAGTTGACCTCGATGACGGTCTGGCCAATGCCGATCTGTCCCTTGAATTCGAAACTATCGCCGGTGGGCCTGCGCACGAGTTTCACCGTGACCGGCAGTTTTGCGCCGGCGCTTTGGGTCGCTCCGGTGAGCGTTTGGCCGCTGATCGCCAGATTGGCGACGAAGCGATCCTTGCGGTCGGAGCCCTTGGCCGTGGGATAGCAGACGTCAAGGGTGGCCGCGGTGACGGTCTTGCCCTGCCGCGTCTCTTTCAGGATCACATCGGCGTTGCCATCCATCAATCCGTCGAGGGCCGTGAAATATCTGGTTTCATTGGCGGCGGGCGCTGCTTTCGGCGAAAGCTTCATTTGGCCGTAAGCCAATCCGGTGCTGGCCACGATCAGTCCGGCGAAGATGAAAGGCGCGCGCATGGAAATTTCCCGGGCAAGGTCGGCTGAGTCGGGGCGATCTTTCCTACCAAGCTTCGGACAAATCGCCAAAAAAAGAAGGCCGCACGTGGCGGCCTTCTTCATGGGGTGACGATATCGGATTAGTTTAGAAGCCCATGCCGCCATGGCCGTGGCCATGTCCGCCGCCAGCCGCTGGCGCAGGCTCCTTCGGCAATTCGGCGACCATCGCTTCCGTCGTCACCAACAAGGCGGCGACGGAAGCTGCATCTTGCAGCGCGGTGCGAACCACCTTGGCCGGGTCGATGATGCCCTTGGCGACCATATCGACATACTCTTCGGTCTGGGCGTCAAAGCCGAACGTCTCGGATTTGTCTTCGAGAATCTTGCCGACCACGATCGAACCCTCGACGCCGGCATTCTCCGCGATCTGGCGGATCGGTGCTTCCAGCGCCTTGAGCACGATATTGATGCCGGCTTGCACGTCGGCATTGTCGTTATGGATACGGCCGACCGCCTTGCGGGCGCGAAGCAACGCCACCCCGCCGCCCGGCACGATGCCTTCCTGCACCGCCGCGCGCGTGGCGTTGAGCGCATCCTCGACGCGATCCTTCTTCTCCTTGACCTCGACTTCGGTGGCACCGCCGACGCGGATCACCGCCACTCCGCCTGCGAGCTTGGCCAGCCGCTCCTGCAGCTTTTCGCGGTCATAGTCGGACGTGGTTTCCTCGATCTGCGCCTTGATCTGATTGACGCGTCCCTCGATGTCCTTCTTTTTGCCGGCGCCTTTGACGATCGTGGTGTTTTCCTTATCGATCACGACCTTGCCGGCGCGTCCGAGCATGTTGACCGTGACGCTCTCAAGCTTCATGCCGAGTTCGTCCGAAATCAACTGACCACCGGTCAGGATCGCGATGTCTTCCAGCATCGCCTTGCGGCGATCGCCGAAGCCGGGTGCCTTGACGGCGGCAACCTTCAGGCCGCCGCGCAGGCGGTTGACGACCAGCGTCGCCAAAGCCTCGCCCTCGACGTCCTCGGCGATGATCAGAAGCGGTTTGCCGGACTGCACCACGGCTTCCAGCACCGGCAGCATGGCCTGAAGGCCGGAGAGCTTTTTTTCATGCAGCAGCACATAGACGTCTTCGAGTTCGGCGGTCATTTTTTCGCCATTGGTGACGAAATAAGGCGACAGATAACCGCGATCGAACTTCATACCCTCGACGATATCGACCTCGGTTTCGAGCGATTTGTTTTCCTCGACCGTGATGACGCCTTCATTGCCGACCTTCTGCATCGCCTGTGCGATCATCTTGCCGATCGCCGCATCGCCATTCGCCGAGATCGTGCCGACCTGGGCGACTTCGGAGGAGGAGGCGACCGGCTTGGCGCGCTTCTCGATATCCTTCACGACGGCTGTGACCGCGAATTCGATGCCGCGCTTCAAGTCCATCGGGTTCATGCCGGCGGCAACCGCCTTGGCGCCCTCGCGCACGATCGCTTGCGCGAGCACGGTGGCCGTGGTGGTGCCGTCGCCGGCGGTGTCGTTGGTCTTGGAAGCGACCTCGCGCAGCATTTGCGCACCCATATTCTCGAACTTGTCGTCAAGCTCGATTTCCTTGGCGACGGTCACGCCGTCCTTGGTGATGCGGGGAGCGCCGAAGCTCTTTTCGATGACGACGTTGCGACCCTTGGGTCCGAGCGTCACCTTGACCGCATTGGCGAGAACATCGACGCCGCGCAGCATGCGATCGCGCGCGTCTCCGGAAAATTTAACGTCTTTGGCTGCCATTTTGAATTTACTCCGTAGTATCTGGATATTCGGCGGACGCCGGCGGCGAAGCTGCGTCTTGTGGAGACAGAGCGAACCGTGCGGCGCTTAAGCGAGCACGCCCATGATGTCGCTCTCCTTCATGATCAGGAGTTCCTCGCCGTCGAGCTTGACTTCGGTGCCCGACCATTTCCCGAACAGGACGCGGTCGCCGACCTTGAGGTCGATCGGGATCAGCTTGCCCGATTCGTCCCGGCCGCCGGGTCCCACGGCCGTGATTTCGCCTTGCGAGGGCTTTTCCTTGGCGGTGTCGGGAATGATGATGCCTCCCTTGGTCTTCTGTTCGGCGTCGATACGTTTGACCACGACGCGGTCATGCAGCGGACGAAATTTGGTTTTAGCCATGACGGTTCCTTTGGAAGCCTTGGTTCGCTGATGGATTTGCCGTCGAAAGTGGCCGGGAATACGGGCGTATTCGGCACCGCTGAGGACAGCACAGCCTGGATTCTTGGCAATCTCATGCTTGGAGTGCCAATTGCGGC
Organism: Bradyrhizobium sp.; assembly: GCA_035295025.1. Lineage (GTDB taxonomy): Bacteria > Pseudomonadota > Alphaproteobacteria > Rhizobiales > Xanthobacteraceae > Bradyrhizobium. Next base: position 12,485 of record DATGJS010000201.1, on the reverse strand, counting down.
CCTGGGGATAGGGTGTCGGGTCGGTCCTGTCAAGCAAAGGGCGGGTTAAGGCGTTGGTGAGGCGCATATAGGATGCTTCTGGAAACCAAATCCGGACCTTGGCGTAGTTGGTGGACGTCATTGCCCCGGCGGGGTTTTTGCGGTTGGCTTGCGCGATGGTGCGGCCCGTGGATGTGCTTGGGGGAGAACATGGTCAGTTCATGTGGCGTGCGGACGTCTGCCAATTTGGGGATCGCGGCCTTGCTTGCGATCTTCCTTGGGGCGTGCAGCAGCATCAGTCTGCCTTCCTTCTCCTCGTCGCCTTCGGCGGCGCCGGAGGCCGCGCCAGTACCGGACGTGCCGGCGACGATCCGTCCCGATGAGATCGTCGGTAAATGGGGGCTGGCGTCGTTCCAAAATCCCAACGACCGTGCCCGCACCGAGGCGGCGGCGCGGGCGCAATGCAAACAGCCTTATGTGATTGGAGCTGGCGCCAATGGCGGCGTCATCATGCATCTGGCCGATCAGGCAACGCCCCAGGAGTTGCGCCTCAAGGGCAGCCCGAGCGGCAAGAATTATATCGGCCCGTCGGGTCCGCCCGGCGGCGAGCAGGACCGCGAGATCGTCTCGTTCGATGGCAGGGTTTTGATCACCCGCTTCATCGACAAGGACGCGGCGACCCGTTACGGCAACATGGTTTATGTCCGTTGCGCGCCCCGCGCCTGAATGACAGATAAACAAAAACGCCGGCGTGACGCCGGCGTTTTTGGTTCCCGAAAGATAAATCCGAGCGTCAATCGAACAGCGCGTCGATATCGTCCTGCGACGCGTGGCCGACATCGCCTTCGGACTTCGGTCCGTTCAAGAGCTTGGCGTCGCCCTCACGGGTATCGGCGATTGCGGGCGCGAGGGATTTGATGGCGTCGACCCCGCCCCAAATGTCCATCATGATGGTGATGTGATTCTCGATGAACTTCATCGTCGTCATCACTTTCTTGATGCGCTGGCCGGTGAGGTCCTGGAAATTGCAGGCCTCGAAGATGGCGACGACACGTTCCTGGATTTCCTCGCTGAGCAGCTTTTGCTGATCGGGCGAAGTCACGCTGCTGAGCGCGGTGGCCGCGTTGTCGATCGCTTCGGTGGCTTCCAGAATTTGCTGGGTGGCTTCTTCGGTGCCGCCGACCACGGCTCCGAGTTCGCCATTGACCTTGGCCATTTCCTCGCCGTTGAAGCTCTTGCCGTGCAACACGGCGATTTCGCGCTTGGTGCGGGTGATGGCATCATAGATCAGGTCGAGTTCGACCTTGAGCTTTTCGCATTGCGAGATTTGCGCGCGATAGGTGTCGAGCAGCGCCTGAGCCTCGGCCACGTCCTGTGCCACGGAGCCTGCCGCCGTATTGCCTGCAGCGTTGCCGGCGCGCCCCGCCATCTGTGTACGAATGGCGCGCAGCTCATTCATAATCTCGACATGCATGGGGCCAACTTCGGTATCGGTCTCCGGCGGCAACTGAATGTCTCCGGAAATGGCCTCTTCGATTCGAAAACGTCTGCGATGAACCGGCATGAGATGTGTCCCTGACCCCTTCACTCCGCCGCTTATAAAGCAGACTGGATTTAACACGAGGTTCACGCCGGAACTCGTAGACGCGACAAATTTTGGTACCGCACACCAACGATTAACCATGAGCTTTCGCCGTTCACCGAAAATAAACGCTGCCGCACAAAACCGCCCGAAAATGACGGCGTGGTGAATCGAAATCTCGATTCCGTTTACCAAACCGATGCGGTTCTCCCTTTAGCTGGCACATATAAGTTTCTTGTGGAGTTTCGGATTTGACATTCGCTAGGTCGAATCGCGGCCACGGGGAGCGAATGTCAAATCCACTCCACAAGTGGCGCCGTTCCGGCGCTCCCCACGACGAAACAGTATGAGTACGTCGATGAAGAGAATTTATTTCGCGCTGCTTGCCGGCGCTTCTTTCCTCGCTTTCGGATTCCCGCGGGCCGCTGCAAACGAGGCCCAGTTCAACACGGCACCGGTCATCCTTCACCCCGATCAAACGGTGGCGCCGCCGGCGCAACCGATACGCACGGCATCCGCCGAACGTTCAAATATGGGAGGCGGCTTCATCGAGTTCTTGTTCGGGGATGGGCAAGGCCAGGACCATCGTTATCAGCCGCAAGGCGGCTATCCGCAGCAATCCTATCCGCCTTCGCAGCAGCCGCCGCCGATGGGAGCGCAGCAAGCCATGCCGCAGCCGGCGATGAGCGAGCCGGCGCGTCCCGCCTTCGATCCGAAATACGAGAAGCAGATCGTTAACTACGACGGCAGGGAAAGCGCTGGCACGATCGTCGTCGATACGCCCAACAAATTCCTTTATCTGGTGCAGGGCGAGGGCAAGGCGCTGCGCTATGGAATTGGCGTCGGCCGCCCCGGCTTCACTTGGTCCGGCATCAAACAGATTTCCGCCAAGAAGGAATGGCCGGATTGGACGCCGCCCGCGGAGATGCTGGTGCGGCGGCCCGATCTGCCGCGGCACATGGAAGGCGGACCGCAGAATCCGCTCGGCGCGCGCGCGATGTATCTCGGCTCCTCACTCTATCGTATTCACGGCTCCAACGAGCCTTGGACGATCGGCACCAACGTGTCCTCAGGCTGCATCCGTATGCGCAATGAGGACGTGATCGACCTTTATGGCCGCGTCAATGTCGGCACCAAGGTCATTGTTATCTGAACCTTTTGCGCGGCTGCCAAAGCGCGATGAGATTTGGATGAATCATCATCGCGCTTTAATTCTTTGATTGAGCATGATCTTTTCGGAAAACCGCTTCACACTTTTCTGGATCATGCTCAAAAAGAAACTGGCCTCCCATTTCGGATCGGCCATGTTGGGTCGATTAAGTCAGGCGGAGTCGCTGTCGCCGCCGCCGAAATCGTCCGAATCCATATCCATATCGTCGCGGTCGTCGCCATTTGAGGCGGAATCGAACAATCCGTCGTGCGAATAGGTGCCGGTTCCGTCCTGGGATGAGCCGATATCGTCGATGCCGGCGTCATGCGCGAGGCCGCTGGCGGACTGATCGGCCCAAGGATTTTGCGGGTTTTGGCTGGTGCTGTGGTCGGTGGTCGCGCCGGTATCGCCGAAGCCGTAATGGCTCCCTCCCATCATCGAACGGATGCCGTTGAGCAAGAGCGATCCGCCGACCATGCCGGCCGCGGCTGCCGCGGCGGTCCCCAGAAATGAGCCGCCGATGCCGCCGCCGACAGGTCCCTGTGGTCCGCCATAGGCTTGACTGTAGGCGCTTCCAGATTGTCCCGAAAACAACGGCTGCATGACCTGTCCGCTATTCCAGACCGGGCGGTTGCCGACATCAGGAGGCCGCACATTGGGAACAGAACTTTGCGGCTGATTTTGCCCGAGCAGCGCGCCCCGCATCGTATCGAGAAACCCTCCGCCACTGGCCTGGGGCGTGCTTTGGCTCTCCAGTTCCTGGATGCGGTGATTGGCGCGGCGCAGCGCCTCGTCCTGGACCAGTACCGTTTGCACCAGCGGATAAATCGCGTTTGGCGCCATGCGCAGGCCTTGGGCGATTGCGGCGGCGGCTTCCGGATCACGGGGTGTATTTTCCATCTTAGAAAGCCGGCCGAAAAGCTCATCGACCAATTGGCGTTCTTGCGGCGTCATCGGGCTTTTCTCCTTCGCTTTTTCAAAGCGTCCGACCAATGTAGGCGCCGTTCGTGCCGGCAGTAGTGTGGCTGGGCATTAAATTTGCGTCAGCGAAATACCGACTGCGCTGTCCTCAAGCGCAAATCCCTCAAATTCCATTCGGAAACTCCGGCGGCTCAGCCGAGAGTGACCGCGTTTGCCGCAAGTTGCGACAAAAATTGTTCGCTGCCGAGAAAGGCGTATTCGCGTTCGCGCTGCACCGTGAACGGATCGAGGTTGACGAGCACATCATCGACAATTCCTGGGTGGCACATCACGACGCCGCCCTCGGGCAATCCCTCAAGGAACTGCGACATCAACGCGCCGAAATCGGGCTCTTTCATGAAATCATAGGCGCCGGCAAAGGCGGGGTTGAATGCTAGTCCGGCGCGCGCGGCGCGGTGGCGGAATTGCGCGCTCAACAGGTCGAGGACAACGGCTTTAGGAGAATTCAGGCGTTGCACCCATGCTCCGCCGCGGCCGCATTGACGAATCCAGGCGTTCGGCGCGGCCTCTTTCACCGCCATCAGAAAGGCCTCGCGCACGCGCGGAAAAAGCTGCACATGCTGATGGCCGTCGACAAAATCAGGCGGGCGGCCGAAGAGATCGGCGAAGGCCGCCAGTTGCACCGTCACTTCGGTGTGGATGAGTTCCACGTCCAGCCGTCCGATCATGCCCCAGCGCAGCAGCTTTGGATGCGGCAAGAACAAGCCGCCTTCGATCGGCTCGAAATGCATGGTGAGGGGACGAAACGGCGCGCTAAGGGTGACGTGGAGGCCAAGGGCGCAGCGCGGATTGGGTTTTACGGCCGTCGTGAGCGCGTTCGCTTCGCCGCGGCCGATGGCGTGGCCGATCACCATGACCGACGTCGCGTTGAGGCGGCCGCGTTCGATCAGATCGCGAATGGCGCGGTTGACGCCCGGGCTGATGCCGTAATCGTCGGCGCACAACCAGATGCGCCGGTTCATTCCGCCGCGGTCCTTTCGGCGCGCTCGCGCGCGGGGGCGCGTTTCTCGTTGTGTTCGGCCACGAAATAGATCGGCCGCGCCTTCAGCTCGGAAAGAATCTTCCCGATATATTCGCCGACGATACCGATCATGATGAGCTGCACGCCGCCGATCGTCATCAACCCGATCACGATCGAGGGATAGCCGGGGACCGATTGGCCATCCACCAGCGTTTCCCACAAAATCGAGAGGCCGAACAGAAAGGCGCCGGTCGCCAGCAAAACCCCGAGCAGGCTCGCAAAGCGAAGCGGCGCCACCGAAAATGAGGTTAGCCCCTCGATCGAAAGTCCGACCAGCCGGCCGGCGCTGAACGTCGTCACGCCGTGGGCGCGCGCGGCCGGCTCATAATCGACGCGAATCTGACGAAAGCCGATCCAACTGGCGAGGCCCTTGAAGAAGCGGTTGCGCTCGGGAAGTTGCCGTAGAGCCGCCGCGGCGCGCGGCGACAACAGGCGAAAGTCGCCGGCATCTTCCGGAATTTTTTGTCGCGCGCCCCAATTGATCAAAGCATAGAAGCCGTGCACGGCGAGCCGCCGCAACAGCGGTTCATTGTCGCGATGGGCCTTGGCCGTATAGACCACGTCATAGCCGTCATCGATCCAATGGCCGACCAGTTTCTCGACAAGGTCCGGCGGATGTTGGCCGTCGCCATCCATGAACAGAATCGCGCCGCGTTTGGCGTAATCGAGGCCTGCCATCAGGGCTGCTTCCTTGCCGAAATTCCGCGACAGCGAAATCACCTGGACATCGAGGGCATCGGCGACGAGTCCACGCGCGATCGCAAGCGTGGCATCGGTGCTGCCGTCATCGACATAGACGACCTCGCAAGCCAGTCCATGGCGGGCATGGAGCGTTTGGGCCAGATCGCAAAGCCGCTGGTGGAGAAGGGCAAGGCCGATGGCCTCATTATAGGCGGGCACGACAATCGACAGGCCTTGCGCCGCGGCGTCCGCCGCGGTCATCGAGAGCTTCGAAACATCCGTACCCAGCATCATCGGTCCAGTTCCAGCCATTCCCAACATATGGCAATCGCGCCGAATTGTCGCCACGGGGGGCCTTTGCGGCCCTTGGTGTTATCTTGCCAAAAATGCCTCGAGCCGGGCAAACAGCGGGTTCTCGCGGTCGAGCACATAATCGAGCGAGGCCACTGAAACCGTGTCCGCGCCGTGGTCGCGCAGGAAGCTGCCGAGCGCGTAAAGCTGGGCCGGCGGGCAATGCAGGGTCAGCATTCCCGACGATGTCGGTCCGCCGAATGGCGAGACCACGCCGAAACGATGATGGGCTTCAGTGAGCAGCGCGGCATTGCAACCGGCAAAGCGGGTGCGGACTTCGCGATATTGGCTGGCGCGGGCGCGCGCGGCGATATGGTCGAGAATGACCCGCGCGCTTTCACGGGCCTCCTTGGACCAGTCGGCGTCACGGGAGGCGACGAGATTGGCTTGGCTGCGCAGGATGACGCCGTCGTCGAGCACCTTCAGGCCATTGGCGGCAAGGGTGGCGCCGGTCGTGGTGATGTCCACGATCATTTCAGCGGTACCGACCGCGGGCGCGCCTTCGGTGGCGCCGGCGCTTTCGACGATCCGGTAATCCACGATGCCGTGCGCGGCGAAGAAGGCGCGGGTGAGGTTGATATATTTGGTCGCCACCCGCATGCGCCGGTTGTGCTGCTCGCGAAAGCCCGAGGTCACGTCGTCGAGGTCGGCCATGGTTCGCACATCGATCCAGGCTTGCGGCACGGCCACCACGACATTGGCGCTGCCGAAGCCGAGGCTGTCGATCAGGAGCACGCGCTTGTCGGCATCGACGATGCTTTCGCGCACCAAGTCTTCGCCGGTGACGCCCAGATGCACCGCGCCGCGCGCCAATTGCGAGGCGATTTCGCCCGCCGAAAGATAGGCGATCTCGACATGATCGAGGCCGGTGATGGTGCCGCGATAGTCGCGCGCCCCGCGCGGCTTGGCCAGAGCGAGCCCGGCCCGCGTGAAGAAGGCTTCCGCATTCTCTTGCAGGCGGCCCTTGGAGGGAACGGCGAGAACGAAAGGCGTGGTCACGACGCGGCTCCCTTCGGTGTGGGCTTGCCCAATTGCGCCAGGGCCTCGACCCAAACCGAGAAGCCGACCGCGGGGATCGGCGTGGGCGAACCAAGCCGCTGCAACAATCCGTCATACCGGCCGCCCGCAACCAGCGGTTCGGCGCCATTGCCCTTGGCGTGAAGCTCGAACTCGAAGCCGGTGTAGTAATCGAGACCGCGTCCGAAGGAAGTTGAAAATCGAACTTTCGCGATGTCGATGCCCGCTTTGGCCATGAAACCGGTCCGCCTTTCCAGCGCATCGATCGCGGCGGCAATATCGAGCCTGGTTTCGTTTGCCAAGCTACGCAATTGCGCGATCGCCTCGCGGCAATCGCCTGAGATCGCCAGGAAGCGTTTGATGGTGGCGAGCGCATCCTGCGGCAGCGCGCCGGCCTTCAAGGTCGATTGCTCGAGAAACCGGTCGGCGATTTCGGCAATCGTGCGCCCGCCGACATTGGCGATCCCGGCGATCGACATCAGATCGGTGACAAGCGCCAGCGCCGCCTTGCGGTCGGAGCCGGCGAGCGCGGCCAGCACACCTTCATATTCGTTGCGTGCGGTGGTACTTGCGAGCGTGAGCCGTTCGATATCCTGCTCCAGGCTGATTTTGCGGTTGAAGTCCTTGATCAGCCGCCGCCGCCAGACCGGATAAAGGCCCAGGGCGTCGAGGAGGGCGGTAAAGAGCGCGACGTCGCCGGTTCGAATCTCGACCTCAGCCACGCCAAAGGCGCTTGTCGCCTGCAAGGCCAGTGCGAGAATTTCCGCATCCGCCGCCGGGCGGTCGAGCCGGCCGAAGGATTCGATTCCCGCCTGTACGAATTCGCTCCCGCGGCCGCCGCGATAACGAAACACCGGACCGAGGTAACTAAATCCGGCTGCCTGCCCGGCCTGGCCGGAAGCGAGATAGTCGCGGGCGACTGGAATCGTCAAATCGGGGCGAAGGCACAGTTCTTCGCCGGCCGCATCCGTCGTCAGATACAGGCTCTTGCGGATATCTTCGCCGGACAAATCGAGAAATGGCTCGGCGGGCTGCAGGACGGCGGGTTCCGCCAAGACGTAGCCGGCCTTGGCAAATGACCGTAGCAGCGTGTCCGCCCATGCGGCGGAACCGATCGCGCGAGATGCGGCGGGTGAGGTCATCGTCCAGTCCAAATGCCCCAAAACCGGGGTGGTGTTGCGGTATAACTATAAGCCGTTGATTTAATATGTATTTCTATGGAATTGGGTAATTTCTGAGCGTGTCGGCTCGAATGTTACCCGTTAGGCATTGGCGCAGCCTTTAGCATGGCCCGCGCCGGGTTTCGACCGCGATCCGCCAAGTCGCTTAACGTAAAGGCCCAAAGCGCGATGCGATCGGGCTTAGGCGCGCCCGGTCCAATCGCCGAACGAGGCCTGCACCAAAGCGAGGGCTGCGACGCCCGCGGTATCGGCGCGCAGGATTCTTGGCCCCAATGACAGGCGCAACGTCTTGGGCTGGCGCAGCAGCAGCGCGCGCTCCTCGTCGGCAAACCCGCCTTCCGGTCCGATCAGCACGTCGATTCCGTCGGCGGCCTTTTCGCTCCGCAAGGCCTGGAGTGGATCGGCGAGCTCAGCGGCTTCATCGCAGAAGACGAGAAGACGTTGGGCCTTGCGGCCGGCCAGAAAGCGCTCGAATGGCATGGGCTCGGTGACCCCGGCAATGCCCAGAATGCCGCATTGCTCGGCGGCTTCGATGACATTGGCGCGCATGCGCTCGCTGTTGACGCGTGAAACTTGCGTGAAACGCGTCAACACCGGCTGCAAGGATGAAGCCCCCATCTCGACGGCTTTCTGGACCATGTAGTCGAGGCGGGCATGTTTGAGGGGCGCGAATATATAAGCGAGATCGAGCGGCCGGTCCTGCGGCCGCGTCCGCGTGCGAATCTCAAGACCGTCAGGACGTTTCCGGCCGGTGATCGCGGCCTCCCACTCGCCGTCGCGGCCATTGAAGACGAGAAGGACCTCGCCCGCCGAAAGCCGCAAGACGTTGCCGAGATAATGGCTCTGGTCGCGGTCGAGCGCGACATGCGCGCCGCCTTGGAGGTCGGCAGTGACGAAAAGCCGGGGTTTTCGGAAATCGTACAGAGGCATTTTTGTAATTGGGTCCAATTTCGCGGGCTTTTAGCCCAAAGGATGAGAAATTGCGCGCTTTTTAGCGGCGGAGCGCGGCGCAACGCCGCGCTCTTGCCCAATTCCATAGGTTGTTAACCGTTGGCGGTAATCGTAAAATATCGGCAACGCGTGTGAAATTGCTTGCGGTCCGCCATTGCGTATCCGCTTTTTCGAAGCTCGCACCTCTCGGCAACCTCTTTCATATTTCGGCAAGTCATGGACACCAGCAGGTTAATGATCCGAGCACCCCTTATCGATCTGAAATCCAGCAAAGGATTCCGCCGGTCGCGGGGGAGCCTCGGCTTGGCAATCCTCGGCCTCGCCATTGGCGCCTTCCACGCCGGACAGGTTATGGCGCAAGGCGCCTTTCCGGCGCCGCTTCCGGGCAAGACCGGAACGCTCAATGACCCGGCCTTTCCGCCCGTGAATGGAGCCGCGCCCGCCCCGTCCTTCGGTGGTGCGCCGGCGCCCGCGTCATTTCCGGCCGCAGGAGCGCCCGCGGCCGGTTCGCCCTTTGCCCCGCAGGCCGGTCCTCCCGAGGAGTGCATGAGGCAGTTTCTGCCCCTGCGTCAGGAAGCCGAAAGGCGCGGCAAGCTGCTGAAGGCGGCGAGCGAAAAGCATTCCGGCCCGGACGTCGCTTGCAAGCTGATCGGTAGCTTCGTCGAGGCCGAAGTGAAGATGATCAAATATATCGAGGCCAATGGGGTAAGGTGCGGGATTCCGCCTCAAATCTCCGAGCAGCTCAAGACCGGCCATAAGAATACTGAAGTGACGCGGGCGAAAATTTGCGCGGCGGCGGAACAGGTACAAAAGCAGGGGCCGACGGGCCCAAGCCTGAGCGATGTCTTGGGTTCGGCGGCGACGCTGCCCGAAGCGACGGCCGCAAAGAAAAGCGGCGGCACCACTTTTGATACGTTAAGCGGCAACGCGCTCACGCGGTGAGGCGGGTTGCTATGGGAAGCCGTGGCAACATTGAAGCGAAAGCCCCATCCATCGCCCGCGCGCCTGTTGCGGACTCGACCGGAAATTGGGTCGATACGCGCGCGCCATTAGGGTTGCGGCCCTATTTGCGGCTCGCCCGGCTGGACCGGCCGATCGGCTCTTGGCTGTTGCTGCTGCCGTGCTGGTGGTCGGCCGCGCTGGCCGCCGCCCCTGCTCATGGTCTCAGCCGATTGCCGGCGCTCATGATGCTGTTTTTCATCGGCGCCTTTGCCATGCGCGGCGCCGGCTGCACCTGGAACGACATCACCGATCGCGATCTCGACGCCAAGGTCGAACGCACGCGCTCGCGGCCGATCCCCTCCGGACAGATCAGCGTGCCGCAAGCCTTGGCCTTTTTGGCCGTGCAGGCCCTGGTCGGGCTTGGGGTCTTGCTCCAGTTCAATCGCTTCGCCATTGCGACCGGCCTTGCCTCGCTGGCGGTCGTGGCGGCCTATCCCTTCATGAAGCGCGTGACGTGGTGGCCGCAAAGCGTGCTCGGTCTTGCCTTCTCATGGGGCGCGCTGATGGGGTTTGCGGTCCTGCTGGGGAAGATCAATGCGCCGGCGCTTTTTCTTTATGCCGGTTCGATCGCCTGGGTGATCGGTTACGACACGATCTATGCGCATCAGGACACCGAGGACGATGCTTTGATCGGCGTCAAATCGACCGCGCGGCTGTTTGGCGCGCGCACCCATCGGGCGCTGGTGATATTTTACGGCCTGGCGGTGATTCTCATCGGCCTGGCGATGGGCCTTTCCGACGCCGGCTTGCCCGGCTGGATCGGTTTGGCGGCGTTTGCGGCGCATCTTTGCTGGCAAATCACGCGGCTGAAGATCGACGATCCCGCGCTGTGTCTGCGCCTCTTCAAATCCAACCGCGATGCGGGACTGTTGTTATTCGCCGGGCTGCTTGCCGATGCGCTGATGCGGGCGGCTTAATGGCGCGCGATGATCTCACGCTCGCCGCGATGGACGTTGGCGAGATCGAGCGGACCGCCGCCGCGACGGCGCACCAGGAATTTCGGACGTCGCGAGCGGATCACATTGCGCCGCCGACGCCGCGGCGCCGGTTCGCAAGTCTGGTCTTGCGGCAATTGCGGCAGGGCGAACAGATCGCTCCATTGCCGCCAGGCCGCGGCGATCTCTTCACCGTCGGAACTCACGCAGAGCGGAATGGTCAGTGAGGGGTCGCGATGGGCCAGTACCAGCATCTTGGCATCGTCGGTATCGCGCAGCGCGACGCCTTGAAAGTCGCTGACACGAAGATTGATGGCCATCCGCATGCCGTGGACGGCACGTCGCAGCACGACGCGCTCGCGGTGAAGTTCGACGCGGCGCACGCCATTGTCGGCGCGCCCATCATGCGCTTCGAAGCTCACGGGCAGAGAGAGAGGGTCGAGCCGCAAAGCGCGGCTCGACCCGGAGGGATTGACCCCGCTTATTGCTGCTTGACGCCTCACGGCTTTCGTCTCCCGCCGAGATTATGTTCCCGGTCGTTGTGGGAAAGCATGCCAGAGCGATGTCCGGATTGGCTTAAAAAGGCTGGTTAATCGGACCTCACCGCGATTTCATTCGTCGGCATGATTGATAACAGCTTGGCTGATATCATTGACGAGTCGTTGCGCGGGTGATGAAAATTGTCTGGCTATGACCGCGTGAAAATGGTTGAAATCCCGGTGAATCAGGCACATCTGGTGAAACGGGCGCTTTGCCTTCGAAGGCCCTCCCAAGTCTCGCCATGAAATCCGGGGATTTTGTTCGTGATCTCTTCACCATCGAATGCATCCTCCGTTTCGTCCGACGCAAGCCCCTCCAAGCTGTTCGATCAATCCGCCCTCAGCACGCTGGCGCAGCGTCTTGTCGAGGCGGCCAAGCGCGCCGGCGCGGACGCGGCCGATGCGATCGCGGTGCGCGGCATTTCGCAAGGGGTTGAAGTGCGCGACGGCCGTGTCGAAGAATCCGAACGTTCGGAAGGCGATGACGTTGGTTTGCGGGTGCTGGTCGGCAAGCGCCAGGCCGTGGTTTCGACCAATGATGTTGGCGGCGACGGCGTGGCGCGTCTTGCGGAACGCGCCGTGGCGATGGCCCGCGTGGCGCCCGATGACGAATATGTCGGCCTTGCGGACCCTTCACTGTTGGCGCGCGAGATTCCCGAGCTGGATTTGCTCGACCCTCATGTTCCAACCACCGCTGAGCTGGAGCGGCGGGCCTGTGAAGCCGAGGCGGCCGCGCTTGCCGTCAAGGGCGTCGCCAAATCGGGCGGTGCATCGGCATCGACCGGAATTGGCGGCATGGTGCTCGTGACCAGCAGCGGCTTCCACGGCGCTTATTTGCGCTCCAGTCATGGCATCTCGGTGACGGCGATCTCGGGCGAAGGCACCGCCATGGAACGCGACTACGATTTTACGACCGCGCCGCACGCCGCCGATCTTGCCACGCCCGAAAGCGTCGGCCGCACCGCCGGCGAGCGCACGGTCGCGCGCGCCAATCCGCGCAAGGTCGAAACCTGCAAGGTGCCGGTCGTGTTCGATCCGCGCGTCGCCGGTTCGCTGGTCGGCCATCTCGTCGGAGCGATCAATGGCGCCTCGATCGCGCGCAAGACGAGCTTTCT
>DATGJS010000200.1:0-20209 GCA_035295025.1 Bradyrhizobium sp. | reverse complement strand
ATGCTGTTGCCCGCTTCCCAGGTGCTGATCGAGCTTGTTGGCTGGCGCGGCGCTTATCGGACTTTCGGCGCCGCCGCGCTCCTCTTGCTTCTGCCGCTCTTGATCCTGCCGTGGCGGCTATTTTCAGCCGGACTTCCTCATCTCGCCAAGGACGCCGTCGCGGATATTCCAGACCAGGGATGGACTCTTGCGGCCGCCTTGCGCCATCACGCCTTCTGGGCGTTGTTTTCGACCTTCTTCTTTACCGCCATCGGCATGTATGCGATCGCACCGCAAGTCGTTGCCTATTTGATCGACGCCGGCTTTCCGCCATTACAGGCGGCGACCGCCTGGGGTTTTTCCGGCGTCGTGCTTTTGTTCGGCATGCTGGGCGTGTCCTGGCTCGACGGCATCATTGGACGGCGGCCGTCGGTGCTTTTTTCTTACGCGCTGTCGATCGCGGGCATTTTCCTGCTCTGGCTTCTGCAATGGTATCCGAACATCTGGATCTTGACCGGCTTTGTCGTTTGCTTCGGCAGCATGATCGGCTCACGCGGCCCATTGCTCACGGCAACCGCGATGAAGCTATTTCGGGGCAAGCGGGTGGGGACGATTTACGGCACCATTTCGATCGGCAGCGGGCTCGGCTCGGCGTTCGGCTCCTGGAGCGGCGGCCTGATTCATGACGCAAGCCACAGTTATAATCCGCTGATCGCCTTTGCGCTGATCGCGGTGATCCTGGGCATGATCCCGTTCCTGGTGGTGCCGGCACTGCGGCGCTGAGGAGTTTATCGATCGGTGTTCACACCGGGAAACTCGATCGGGTTGTTTTGCTTGCCCGTGTTGAACTCGGTGATCTTTCTGAAAATCCCTGGAAGCATGGCTGAAATCGGATTGACGCGAAGCGTCGGCTTGTCCGGTGTCCCAACCACTTCATAGGTCACGCCGAACAGGCCCTCATTGCTGCCGCCACCGAGAATCAATCCAGCAATCGGAATCTGTCCGACAATGTTGTTAATGCCGTATAATGGAACGAAAGTGCCGCTCATGCGCACCTGATTGCCGGAATAATCGATATTGCCCTCGATGGTCCCGCCGATCGCCGGACCTTTGAGCACGCCTTCCTTGATCGTGAGCTGTCCGTTCTGCCGGATAAATTCCGCGCGCAGACGCGAAAAACCGATGCCGTTTTGCGCGCCCACCGGCCCGCCCGCCACCAGCCGATCGAGCGACGCCTCACCCTTGACGGTGAAATCGCGGACATTGAGCAGTCCTTCCTTCGCGCTCGGCTCCGAGGTCGGCGGATCCAACGCCAGTTGAAGCTGACCGCCGACGACCTTGGAATAAGTGTCGGTGAAACGAAGAAGCGCGCCGGCATCGTTAGTTTCGAGATAAATGACTTCGCGCCCCTGGCCGCGGCCGCGCAAGTCCGCCGTGACGGGCGCGTCTCGGCCGAGCTTGCTCGTGAAAGTGAAGCTTCTGATCGCTCCGTTACGGCGGGACATTTTGGCATCGACGCTGCGCAGCGCTTCTCCAAAAAAGCCCGCCACCGCGCCGAGTTTCACGTCCACATCGAAATCGACGGACTTGGCCTTGTTCTTGGAATCGGATTCCTTGCCGGAAATCGCGGTCTTGAGAAAGCCGCGGCCATCGAACACGTCGCCACGCATGGTGACTTTGAGGACACCGTCAGCTCCGCGATCGGCGCGCAGCGACGTCTTGTCGCCTTCCGAGGGCGCATAGACCGGGAAGTTCGCATTCAAAACATCGCCGTTCTGATCGACCTCGATCGATCCCTTGATCGATACACCCCCACCCTCGACGACGATGTCCTCCAGGCGGGTGGATTGCGGCTTCTGCACCACATTGAACGTCGCATGCGTCGGCTTGCCGAATGCCTTGACCCAGCCGGGCAGAATATTATCGAGCTTCAATTGGGTGAGATCCGCATCGATCCCGAGATGGGTATCGCCGCCGATCTTGCCGATCAGCTTGACCGGAACCGCGCCGGTTGCCGCCGACCCGAGATCGAAACCGAGCCGGGCGCGGCTCGCATCATCCAACGTCGCCAGCAATTTGATGTCCGCCTCGCCTTCATTGAGCTTGCGGTAATCAAGCGAGGCGGCCTGACCGTTGATCTTGATGTCGCCCTTGACCTGATAGCCTTGATTGTTGGCAAGCACCTTTAGCGTATTGGCTTCGAGCTTTTGATTCATCACCAGCCGGTCGGCGGCAAATGCGCCGAGATCGGCGGTGACGGTATAGCTCGTGTCGGCCCGCGTGAGTTCGCGCTTGATCGGCAGGCCAAGCGTGACGAAGGCAGAGACCGTCCCCTTGCTCGAATTCGGATCAATCAGCGTCGCGGAAAGGTCGCTCAGCTTGTCGGATGCGAGAATTTCGGCCACCGCCGGCACCGAACCTTCGATGCGGAATTTCACCTTCGCCTGTACAGGTTTCGGCGCGAGATCCGCGACCTCGAACGCAACGTCGGAAAGGTTGAGCTTGCGGCCCCCTTGCGTGTCCGCAATTCCCTGCCCGACGGTCACGCTTGCGGTCCGGCCGGTGACGTGAGCCTTCAAATCCGCATCGTGTACCAACGGCAAATCGTCAACCGGGCGCAAGGACACCCCACTCGCGACGATGTTGATGTTAAGGCCATCGTCGGGAATCGGCGGCCCCTTGCGTGAGAGATTACGGACCGGCGAATTGACGCCGATCTCGACGCGTTGGATCGCACCGCGTTCGACCCGATCGACAACCCACTCGCGAACCTCGGGAACGACCAAGGCGGGCCAAATTCGCTTGAGCGCGGACGCCGGCATCGGTGTGCCCACAAAACTCAATGTCAGGCGCGGCGCGGCCGAATAATCGATGCTGCCGGTGCCCGCGACGCTGATCTCGCCATTGCTGAAATTGGCTTGCGTCAGGACTACCCGTCGCTTGTCGGTATCAAAACGCAGACCGATCGCAATCCGGTTAAAGATCACAGGCGGATCATTGTCGCTCCCCGCCAGCACGATGGTGCCGCCGCTCAATCCCAATTGCCAATCCGCGCTGCTGCCGTTAGGCGGCTGGAGATGGGCGAGCAACGTAATCCTGTTCTGGCCGGAAATGATCTTGAGTGGCGCCAGTAGCGCGCGCCGGCCCGCGTCCCACTCAAGATCGACTTCCGCCGCGTCGACCGCCATCGGATAATCGGGCGTATCATTGTCGATGACATTCCCCGCGCCCGCGACAATCTTGCCGCGGAAGTAGGTCGGCAGGCCGTCGCGGCCAAGCTCGCCCTTCAACTCGCCGCTCAAAGGAAAATTCGCGCTGTAGGTCAGATCCTTCAACCGCAACGCCAGAAGAATATTGCTGGTCGAGACTCTATCGGCCTTGATATCGACCGATCGGACACCGTTGGCGGGCGGCCCGACCGTGACCCGCAGCGACCATCCTTGACGGCCTTCTTCGCCGACACTCAGCGTGACCCCGCCGCCGCTCGGCCGGCGAAGGCTGAGAGAGATGTTCTGAAAATTCCATTTGTTGCCGCGCTGCTGATCATCGACGGTGAGGTTGCCGTTTTTCAAACCGATCTCATTGAGATTTTGCCCGTCAAGACCGGTCAGGCTCAGGCTGTCGAGCCAATCCAATCCCGCAAGCAACCCCGCTTGCGTGCTCACGGTCGTCGCCGATGCCGCATTCGACGGCGGCGCAGGCGTTGCGGCGGGCGCAGTCTGGCGTGGAAATGTGGCCGGCATTCCCGCCTCGCGCTTCGAGGCGACGCCGGTCGCCAGCGGCCGCGCATTGTCGCCCGTTGAAACCGTCACATAACCGTCGGGCGTAATCCGCACGCTCAATTCGGCGTCCACCAAATTCAGGCTTTCGGCGCGCAGGCGTCCCGTCAACAACGCGATGCCCGAAAGCCTGACCTCGGCCTTCGGCGCACTCGCCACGATCGCGTGATCGCGGTCCCGCACGATGATGTCGCGGATGCGGACCGCGATCCGAATCCGGCCGGCCCGTTCGATTTGCGTGCCGCCGACTTCAACGCTGTTGCCGTGGCCGATATTGTCCTCGATCGCCGCGGCAAGCCAGGGCGTGGCCATATCGAGATTGATGGGACCCGCGCCAAGCCGCCACCACAGGCCACCGAAACAGCCGGCAAAAATCAAAAGCAGCGAGGCAATGACGACCGCGAGCCGCCGAATCCAGCGTTCGCCAACAAGCCAGCGGGCCAATGCCCCGAGGCGATCCGCCAGCATATAGAAACGAAAATTCGGTCGCGACAGCAGATGCCGCGCGCGACGTCCCGCCGCTTCCTCATGTTCGGCATGCCAATCGGCATTGTCCCACTGTCGCAGCCGGGCGTCAGCGGGCAGACCGGGCTTTTTTGGTGCGTTATTTTCGACCATCGCCTCTCGTTGCTGACCGCAAATGGCCGTTTGATTCCGGCATTCGCAACACTACCCAACGCCGCGGAAAGTGGAATGCGGAAAGGCCCCTCCCTCCCGCCCAGATCGAAGCCCGCCATCGGCGCGCGGGTAGCGCGTCGAAATGCTTTTGACCATAATCCGAGCCGATCCGACGTCCCCGGCAGACCGACCTGATTCCAATTTGTCTCAATACCTTAATGATTGACCCGCGGAAAGCGACGAAAGGAAGGCGTATGTCCAAGAAAACGCGTAAGAAATCCTCCAAGCCATCCGCTCCGAAAAAATCCCGCGGAGCCGCCGGCGCGCCAGCCAAACCACGATCTGCGGCCTCGCCGACCCCCCGTGCCGCCAAGTCAGGCAAGAACTCAAAAATGAGGCAGACCAAAGCCTCCCTCCCGCCGGTCTTGGCCGAGGGCGCAAAGGCTCCATTCTTCCAATTGCCCCGCGACGGGGGAAGCGTCGTTTCGCTGGCGGATTATGCGGGGCGAAAACTCGTGGTGTTCTTCTATCCGCGCGCCGACACCCCCGGCTGCACCAAAGAGGCGATCGATTTTACCAGGCTCTCACACGCCTTCGCCAAGGCCAAAACGGCGCTCTTGGGAGTTTCCGCGGACCCGCTCAAGGCCCAGGAGGCGTTCCGGAACAAGCACCAATTATCCGTTGCGCTGGCTTCCGATGAGAAACATGAGATGCTTGCAGCCTACGGCGCCTGGGGCGAAAAATCCATGTATGGCAGAACCTTCCAAGGCGTTCTTCGCACCACCGTGCTGATCGGCGCAGACGGTGGAATCGTCAAAATCTGGCGTCATGTAAAGGTCGATGGACATGCCGAGGAGGTGCTCGCCGCCGCGCAAGCGAATTGAAAAATCTCGTCTTTCGCGAAAAATTAACCATGGCCGGGTCAAATCTCTCCCGTAAATAGGCCGCAAGGAACTCCCCTCCGACCGGCACGGGAGTGCCGATGTCGCATCGTTCCGCTTACCAGTCCGATTCTCATCCGCACCACAATCCAGGTCGGCAACCGGCACGCCAACCGGTCAACCGTCCGCCCTCCACAGCCAAGCGCGACCAGAACGGGTACACGCTGGTGCACGCCGGCAAACAGGTTCGCTTTGGACCGGTGGCGTTTTGGATTGTCGTCGGGACCGTGATCGCGCTCGGCATTTGGTCGGCCGCGACCGCGACTTATTTCGCGTTCCGCGATGACGTCCTGACTCGCTTGATCGCGCGTCAGGCCGAGATGCAATACGCCTACGAAGATCGGATCTCGGAACTTCGCGCCAAAGTCGATCGCGCGACCAGCCGGCAATTGCTGGATCAGGAACAATTCGATCAAAAGCTCGACCAGATCATGCGGCGGCAAAGCGCACTCGAATCCCGCGCAACCGCGTTGAGCACCATTGGCGATATCACGGGCTCCATCAGGCCGTCCTCGCGAGGCGCGACCGTGACGGAGCCCACAGCCTCCGGCACGCCGAAGCCATCCCCGATCAGCGACACGGCGGTGTTCATCGCCCCGCCCGACCGCGAGGCGCGGTTGGAATCGCGCGCGCCGGTCGCCCTTAACGCGCCCGCGAGCAAATCGGCGAAAATCCAGGGCGTCGACAATGTGATTGTGCGCCTGCAAAATTCACTCGATCAGGTCGAGCGGCGACAGATCGCCTCGCTGAACGTGTTCGAAGACAATTTGGAATCCCGCGCGCGGCGCATGCGTGGCGTGTTCGCCGATCTTGGTCTGGACATCGGACAACTCGAGGCGGCAACACCGCGCTCGGCGGTGGGTGGGCCTTTCGTGCCGTTGAAACTTTCCACCGACGCGGGAGCTTTCGAGCGCCAGCTTTATCGGATCAACATTACCCGTACCCAGGTGGAGCGCCTTAACCGCACGCTGGCCCTGGTGCCATACCGAAAGCCCGTGATCGGCGAGGTCGAGTTCACCTCCGGCTTCGGCGTGCGCAGCGATCCATTCCTGGGCCGCCCGGCGATGCATACCGGCTTGGATTTCCGCGCCGCGAGCGGCGATCCCGTGCGCGTCACCGCCAATGGCAAGGTCGTGTCCTCAGGATGGGCGGGGGGCTATGGACGGATGGTGGAAATCGACCATGGCAACGGCCTATCGACCCGCTATGGCCATCTTTCGGAGATCAACGTCAAAGTCGGCGATGTCGTCAAGATCGGACAAGTGATCGGCGCGGTCGGTTCGACCGGGCGCTCGACCGGGCCGCATTTGCATTATGAGACCAGGATCGATGGCGAAGCCGTCGATCCGCAAAAATTCCTGCGCGCCGGCGTGCGCTTAAGCGCGGGCTGATCGTCCATTATTCCACATCCTCCACAGCACCTGGCGCGGTGCCGAAGGCGCGTTGGGCTAACGTTGCCGCCATGAATTCGTCGAGGTCGCCGTCGAGCACGCCCGAGGTGTCGGAGGTCTGCACGCCGGTACGCAGGTCCTTGACCATCTGATAGGGTTGCAAGACGTAAGAGCGGATTTGATGGCCCCAGCCGATATCGGTCTTGGCGGCTTGATCGGCGGCGGCTTGTTCCTCGCGTTTCTTCAGCTCGATTTCGTAAAGCCGCGCGCGCAACATGTCCCAGGCCTGCGCCCGGTTCTTGTGCTGCGAGCGGCCGGCCTGGCACACCACCGCGACCCCGGTCGGAATATGCGTCAGCCGCACCGCCGATTCGGTCTTGTTGACGTGCTGACCGCCGGCTCCCCCCGAGCGCATCGTGTCGGTGCGCACGTCGGATTCCTTGATGTCGATCTTGATGCTGTCGTCGATGACCGGAAAAATCGCCACGCTCGAAAACGAGGTATGCCGCCGCGCGTTGGAATCGAACGGCGAGATCCGCACCAATCGATGCACCCCGGCTTCCGTCTTCAGCCAGCCATAGGCGTTGGGTCCGCTGATCTGGATGGTCGCGGACTTGATCCCGGCTTCTTCACCTTGCGATTCTTCCAGATACTCGACCTTGAAACCGTGCTTCTCCGCCCAGCGGGCGTACATCCGAAGCAGCATCGACGCCCAGTCCTGGCTTTCGGTGCCGCCGGCGCCGGCATGAACCTCCAGATAGGAATCGAAGCGATCGGCTTCGCCCGACAACAGCGCTTCCAATTCGCGGCGCGCCACTTCTTTCTTGAGCGCCTTGAGCGCGTTCTCGGCTTCACTGACCACGCCGCTATCGTTCTCGGCTTCACCGAGTTCGATCATGCCGATATTGTCCTCAAGCTCGCGCTCGACCTTGCCGATGCCCGATAGCGCGTCCTCAAGGGAGGTGCGCTCCTGCATCAACTTTTGCGCTTTTTGCGGCTCGTTCCAGAGGTTGGGGTCTTCGGCGAGCTTGTTCAGCTCCGCCAGACGTGCGGTGGATTCTTCGACGTCAAAGATGCCTCCTCAGCAGCCCGACCGACTGCTTGATCTCTTCGACGAGACGTTCGACTTCGGCGCGCATGACCTTCTCGTTGCGTAGCGGTACATTACTGTGGGTGAGGATGTAACGGCACATCGCTCAAAGCGCAATCGGCGCGGGCCGACATTTTCCGTCTTTTCCTGCGCGGCGCTCGTTTACTGAGCGACGGACCGATTTTGGCTTCGAGCCGCCGATGTTGAACCGGGCACCCGAATTTGCAAATCCGATCGCTGCCTCGACCGGTTTATCGGTGCGAAAGTATTCGCCTGAACAATCAACTGGTCGAGCGCGACGGCAACGGCGTTAGCCTTGGCAACCACTGTGACCGGAAATGGCAGGGCGGTTACGCCCTCGGTCGGCGGCTTGATGATCTTCAACCCGGTCTCATGCCAATCCTGCACCATGGCCATCGCCTTTTTGATCCCCTCGTTCGGGCGGTGCCGTGTCACCAGTTCGAGGGCCTTCAGCTCCGAAAGCACATCCTCCGTGGCCGCTTCGAGTGCGGCGAAGTTTGGCTTCGGAACATCTTCGCGAAGCAAGACTCCGCTGTCCATGGCCGCCCGCGCTTTGGAAAATGACGCGCGAGCCGCATAGGAATAGCTAATGGCCGCGGTTGCCGGCGATAGGCTGGCCCGTGCGCCCGACGGCCACTCGATCGAACCGGTAACGTCGCTTGGGTCGGCTTCAGCCTTCTTCTTTTGCAAAGCTGTGGACTTTCTCACCGGGACAATAGTCTCGGCTTTAGGTGTCAATCGCGCGTGAGGCTGCAACTGTAGGTCGGCTGCCGTTACGCAGCCTGGTGCCGCGTAGATGACAAGCGCTGACAACATGTGGGGCACGAGAAACGTCCTGGTCGTCTTATGGCGGATTGTCATGGGCATGCTTCCGTTCCAGCCTCAGTTGGTGACCGTTACCTTCAACTTCATCCTCGGATGGATGCCGCAACCGATCTCCACTTCGCCGGGGCTCTTGAATGCGTATGTCACCCCGCTCCCTGGCTGCTGCAAACCCAGGTTGAAGGCGTTTCCCGCGCTGTTGGACAGGATGTTATGGGGAATGCTGTCCTCGTTCGTGAAAACGATTTCGTCGCCGGCCTTGATCGTGACTTCCGCTTCAGAGAACGCCTTGTCCTTCTGAACAATCGTTCGCTGCGCGGCGTAAGCGGCGATCGAACCGCAAGTGACCCCAATCACTATTGCAACACCAAGTGGCTTCATCTCTTAACTCCTTCTTATGCCTGCGCCGATGGGATCACGATGCAATTAAACAAAATCGCGTCGTGCTAAAGCGCGATGACGATTCATCCAAATCTCATCGCGCTTTAGCGCGGCAGTAAGGGCATCGGCGTCGGAGCCAAATCACTCGTGAGCGTTTTTAAGAATTCCACCAGATCGCTCGATTCCTGCTTTGACAAGCCAAGGGGCTTTATCACGTCCGAGCGGCTGGAACGGTCGATCCCGCCATTGTTGTAATGTTCGACGACCGCCGCCAATGTCAGTTGGGAACCATCGTGCATGTAGGGCGCCCTTAACGTGATTTCGCGCAGGCAGGGCGTTTTGAAAGCGTGATTCATTTTCTCGATGCCTGGGGCAATCTTGGCGCGCCCGATATCGTCACTCGCAAGGCCGATATCGTGGAAACTATCATCCGTAAAATTCCAACCGCTGTGGCAAAGCGTGCAGTTGCCTTTGGTATTGAACAGAACGAAACCGCGCTTTGCCGGCTCCGAGATCGCCTTCTCGTCACCGTCGATCCAGTCGTCAAACGGGGCGCGACCGGAGACTACCGTGCGTTCGTAAACGGCAATCGCCCTTGCGATGCTCTCGGGCGCCATCGCCTTCCCAGGAAAGGCCGCCTCGAACAGCGGGTGATAACCCTCCACCGCATTCAACTTTTTCATCAGCTCTTCGATCGGCATGTGCATTTCAACGTCGGCCTGCACCGGACCGAGCGCCTGCGCCTCAAGCGAAGGCGCTCGACCGTCCCACATGAAGATTTCGCCAAAGGCCGCATTTATAATTGTCGGGGAGCGCCGGCCGAGCTTCTGCATGCCATGTCCGACACCGGTCGGTTGACCGTCGCCCCACCCATAGGCTGGGTTGTGGCAGGTGGCACAGGACAGGACGTTGGCCCCCGATAGTCGCGTATCGAAATAGAGCTTCTTGCCAAGTTCCGCCTTTGCCAGGGTATATGGATTATCCTTGGGAAAAGGGATCGTCTCAGGACGACGAAACAACGTTTTTAATTTCGCAAGAGAGTCTGGCTTGGTTAGCTCCGCAGCCGCCGCCATATCATTTGGCGTTGGGCCAGCGACAACGGCAACCAGCGCGAACGTTGCCACCCACAACATAGCCCGCAAGGTGATCGATTTCATCGCAGCCCCCCCGAGTGCCAGTGAGGGAGCCCTATATGATTCGCGTTCGTCCGCATAACCCTAAGACGAGAAAGTCCTTACGCTTTCTCTATCTCTAATTTTACTTGAGGCCTCTTGCTCGCGACTTCGTCTGTTCGGCGTGCGCTGAAAGACGCTTAAAAAATCGTCGATCATATAATACGACGAATTTCGCCTCAGAAGAAAAGTGACGCCCAGTCCGCCACAATGCTTGCGGTGCGGGATTCAGATCGGCGGTACTAATAAAGCCCACCGGTACCGGGCCGGAACAGGCTGCGATCGGCATCGGATTGCGGTTGGAATGGACGGCCGTCGGGATCGATGACAGCGTAATTATCCGGCGGCGCGGTGCCCGGCTTGAAGGCTTCGAGGAGGGTCTTGCCGGTGTCGCCAGGACCGACCCGCATGCCGGTTTTGGCATCGACGCGGATGAGTTTGATGCCGGCCGGAATTTTGAACGGAATCGCGGGCCTGTCGGCGAGCGCGAGCTTGAGGAAATCACGGGCGATCGGCGCGGCGAGATGACCGCCGGTGGCGGCGTTGCCCCGGCCGAGCGGACGCGGCTTGTCGAAGCCAAGATAGATGCCGACCACGATATCGGGCGAATAACCGATGAACCAGGCGTCCTTGGCTTCGTTGGTCGTGCCGGTCTTGCCGGCAATCGGCTTGCCGACTTCATTGACAACGGTGGCGGTGCCGGCCTGCACCACATATTGCAGCATCGACGTCATCTGATAGGCGGTCATCGTATCGAGCACCTGCTCGCGGTGATCGATCAATTGCGGCTCGGCCTGGTTCTTCCAGCCGTCGGGCGCGTCGCACCCGCGGCACTCGCGGGAATCGTGCTTGAAGATGGTGTGGCCGTAGCGATCCTGAATCCGATCGATCAAGGTCGGCTTCACCCGCCTTCCGCCATTGGCAATCATCGAATAGGCCGTGACCATCCGCATCACGGTGGTTTCGCCGGCACCCAGCGCATAGGACAAATAATTCGGCAATTCATCATAGACGCCAAAGCGCTTTGCATATTCGCCGATCAGCGGCATGCCGATATCTTGAGCCAGCCGCACGGTCACCGTATTGAGCGAGAGCCTGAGCGCGTTGCGCAAGGTGGTCGGGCCGTTATATTTGCCGGAGGAGAAGTTCTCCGGGCGCCAGACGCCGCCGCCCTGCCCTTGGTCGATTTCGATCGGCGCATCGACCACCTGGGTCGAGGGCGTATACCCGTTGTCGAGCGCGGATGAATACACGATCGGTTTGAAGGAGGAGCCGGGCTGCCGGTAGGCTTGCGTGGCACGGTTGAACTGACTTTGGTCGAACGAAAATCCGCCGACCATCGCCAACACCCGGCCGGTCCAGGGATCCATCACCACCATCGCGCCGGACACTTCCGGCAATTGGCGCAGCCGGTATTGCCCCTCGACCGGACTGCCGTCCTTGAACAGCGGATCGGCATAGATCACGTCGCCTGGCGCGAGCACCTGCGACATCGCGCTCGGCGTTTTGCCTTTCGTAGGTCCCGATGCGGGCTTCGCCCATTTGACACCTTCGAGCGTGATGATCCCGGTCTGCCGTTCCTTACTCACGGCGCCGCCGAGTTCGCGCCCAGGCTGGAAGCCGATCCGCGCCGATTGATCGCTGATTTCCAGAACCACCGCGAGCCGCCACGGCGAAATATCCGACAGCGATTTGACGTCGGCGAGCTTGACGCCCCAATCGCCCGAAATATCGAGCTTGTTGGATGCGCCGCGCCACCCCTGCGCCTCGTCGTAATTGACGATGCCGGCGGCCATGGTCTTGCGCGCCATCACCTGGATTTTCGGATCGAGCGTGGCGCGAACAGACAGGCCGCCCTCGTAAAGTTTCTTCTCGCCATATCGCTCGAAAATATCGCGCCGGACTTCCTCGGCGAAATATTCGCCGGCAAAAATATGAGCCGCGTTGCCGCGGTTGGTGACCGCCAGCGGATCTTTACGTGCCTTCTCCGCGTCGGCGTGCTTGATCCAACCGTTTTCCAACAGACGGTCGATCACATAATTGCGCCGCTCGATCGCTCGGTCTCGATTGCGCACCGGATGCAGCGCGGCGGGCGCTTTCGGCAGCGCGGCGAGATAGGCGGCTTCCGCGACCGTCAGTTCGTTGACCGATTTATCGAAATAAACCAGCGAGGCGGCGGCAATGCCATAGGCACCAAGCCCGAGATAGATTTCGTTGAGATAGAGTTCGAGAATTTTGTCCTTGGAATAGGTCCGCTCGATCCGCATCGCAAGCAAGGCTTCCTTGATCTTGCGGGTGAACGAGACCTCGTTGGTCAGGAGAAAGTTTTTGGCGACCTGCTGGGTGATGGTGGAGGCGCCCTGCGGACGGCGGTTGGAACCAAAATTTTGCGCGTAAAGCATCGCCGCGCGCGCCATGCCGGAGAAATCGATGCCGCCATGCTCATAGAAATTCTTGTCCTCGGCGGCCAGGAACGAATTGATGACGAGTTTTGGAACGGCTTGAATCGGCAGATAGAGGCGGCGCTCCTTGGAATATTCGCCGAGCAGTGAGCCATCGGCCGCATGAACGCGCGTCATCACCGGCGGTTCGTAATCCTGAAGCTGAGAATAATCCGGCAGATCCTTGGAAAAGTGCCAGATCATGCCGGCAACGGCGGCCACGCCCACCAAGAACATCACAGTTCCCGCGGCAAACAAGAAACCCAAGAACCGCACCAGCAAGCGCATTGTCTTATTATCCGTTCCAGCCGCCGCGCCGAGCAGTCCGGCGCCTTCTAAGCCGTTCTTAAGATTGTTCGATCTGGACCATCATTGGCCGTTGCAACCCATCATATGCCGCAACGGAGCGATTTAAGCCGATTCCAAGCGTCTCGTGAGTTTATACTGCCGCCGCTGTGGCCAAACTAGGGCTTCCCGACGACCACTCCAGGCTTCAGTTCCCGCCTCCCGCCGTGGCCAACCGCTTGGCGAAAAACAGGTCGATGGCGTGGGCCAACGCTCCCGCGGTTCGAAGGCGCCAGTTTTCCGAGACCAGATGTTCAAAATCTTCCTTGTTGGAGACGTAACCGAGTTCCACCAGGACCGAGGGCACGTCGGGCGCCTTGAGCACGCGAAAGCCGGCCGATTTGAGCGGATGTTTGTGCATCCTTGTGGCCGTCTTCATTTCCGTCATCACAAGGCGCGCAAAGCGGTTGGAAAAGGTGCGGGTTTCGCGCTTGGCGAGATCGATGAGAATATCGGCAACATCGGTCGGCTCCTCCGTCAAATTGACGCCGCCGATCGCATCGGCCTTGTTCTCGGTCTCGGCCAGCCTCTCGGCCTCCGCATCCGAGGCGCGGTCGGACAGCGTATAGATCGTCGCGCCCTGGGCATCGCCCTCGTGACGCGGCAGCGCGTCGGCATGAATCGATACAAACAAAGCGGCCGATTGATTGCGCGCGATTTTCACCCGATCGTCGAGCGGAATGAAAGTGTCGTCGGTGCGGGTCATGACGACGCGGTATTTGCCGCTTTTTTCGATGCGATCGCGCAAAATCAGCGCAAAACCCAGCACCAGACTCTTCTCGCTCTCGCTTCCCGATTGCGTCCCATTGTCGGGGCCGCCATGACCGGGATCGATGACGACGACCGGGCGGCCATCCGGCACCGATGGCACCGTTGGTGGCGCGGCCAATTTCGCCGGCACGCTCGCAACTGTATTTTCCTTGCTCTCGGCGATCCCAGGACGAAGCTCCGGGCGGCTTTCCGCCGCCAGCAGATGGTCGAATGCCGTGCGATCGACCTCCTCCAATTCGAGCAGCAGGCGCGGCAACTGACCATTGGCCGCTTCCAGCACCGACGCATTGGCAATCCTCGCCGGGCCGGTGAGGTCAAGCACGATCCGCGAACCGCCCGGCATCACCAAGCCATAGCGGAAAGCCTTGATCAGCCCGCGCCCCGATGAGCCGATGCCGGGCGGGAGCCGAAAACTGACCTGGGGAATATCGACAACGACCCGATAGGGATCGGCCAACAGAAAGGCATGAAGGGGGATCGACTGGTCGAGATCGAGGATGAAACGCGTCTGCTTGCCGTCGCCAGCCACCCGAGCGTCGGAGGCCACGGGATAATGGGCTGTCGCGACCGGCG
Source organism: Bradyrhizobium sp. (assembly GCA_035295025.1). Taxonomy (GTDB): domain Bacteria; phylum Pseudomonadota; class Alphaproteobacteria; order Rhizobiales; family Xanthobacteraceae; genus Bradyrhizobium. The sequence goes on along the minus strand of DATGJS010000200.1, from coordinate 5,885 downwards.
CCGGCGGTTGGCTTTCGACCGCAACGACCTTGTCGGACCGCCAATATAACAATATCGCAGCGCACAATAGCGCGCCGCTGAGCAAAGCACGGTGATTTAGGCGGCTCGCCAACGAATCCTGCCTCCGAGCAGCTTCAGCCCTATGTAATATATTGATTCGACGTGCGGCTTTGAGTTTGAAAGGTCCTATCACGAACTTGCCGCCACGCCGATAGGAACCTCTCATCCGCCACGCGAGAGCCGCAAGGGTTAATGGCGGCCTAAGGCGGGCGACGGAACAGGTGACGGAATTAAGGTCAAGCGCTTCCCACCTGACGACCCCTCCCTTGCACGGGGCGGCTATTCCACGTATGTACACGATGCTGACGGCTAAAATTCCCGGTTGTGTCGCGTTCAGCCTCCCGGTGCAGCGCAGGAACCTCCAAAAGCGGAGATTCCAGCGTCTTTCCGATCCCTCCCCAGCCAGCGCGAGCCGCGCGGCTGACGGAAGTGGCGGTTTCGAGCCCGAGCGGCGTCCGGTCCCAGGTCATTATTTTGTTCCAGGGACAGTTCTAATTCGGCGTAACCGATTATCGGACCCTCAGGGCTCCGATAGGTGATCGCCGGCAGGCGCTTTGGTGCCGTGCCGGGCTTTCAGCAACAGACAAGACGGCACTTCTTGCCGCCAACGTGTTCAGACGGGCCGACGCTTGATGCGCCAGACTGCATTGCCGACAAAGATTTCCGGAATCGCGCCGCGGCGGAGCGAAAGCTCCGCACGTCGTTGCATTTTGCCGGGATTCCGTTCGGCGAGGTGCGCAAGGGTGCGTTTTGGCCTTCCCCTCACCCCCGAATCAGGTGGACCGTCGCGTCACCCGGCCGCGCGAGATGCGCGCGCCGTCCTACGCGCCCGCCGCCGTGAAGAGTTTAAAAATGCCCAACAAAATGCTTATCGATGCCACCCACCCGGAGGAGACCCGGGTTGTCGTGGTCCGCGGCAATCGCGTCGAAGAATTTGATTTCGAGACCGCGCAACGCAAACAACTGCGTGGCAATATCTATCTCGCCAAGGTCACACGCGTCGAACCGTCGTTGCAAGCGGCCTTCATCGAGTATGGCGGCAACCGCCACGGCTTTCTCGCCTTCAGCGAAATTCATCCCGATTATTACCAGATTCCCGTTGCCGATCGTCAGGCGCTGATCGAGGCCGACGAGCGCGCCCATCGCGAGGCCGAGGAAGAATCCGAAAACCGCTCCAGCCGCCGCCGACCGCGCCACCGCAATTCGCGCCGCCGCGGTCATAGCGATCGCGTCCAGAGCGAGGTCGTCGAGAGCGCAAGCCTCGAACCGTCAATGGCCGCCGAAGCCTACGACACCGGCGGGCATGAGTTGCACGCCGAGAGCGATCACGCCGATCCGCCCGGCGCCGAATTGCATCATGGGCAAGCCGATGACCATGCGCATCACGATCATGAATATCACGATCATGCCCATGATACCCACGAACATGATGGCCCGCTCGCGGCTGAAGTATCGGAGCCGCTGACCGAGAGGCCGATCGCCGCGGCCGGTGAAGCCAATCATGATCATTCGCATGATGAGGTTCATCCCCATCATGATGAAGAGGCACGCGAAAACGCCGCCCATGCCGACGATGCGTTCCACGCCGCCGACGGCGCCGAACACGGGCCCCAAGACCACTCCACTTCGCCTGCCGAGGGCGATGAGCCTCACGAGGAAGACGAGGGCGAAGAGGCCGAGGAAGAGGTCGTCGAATCCGTCGGTGGCGACGACGTTATGGAAGAAGTGCCGGAGCGTGCGTTCCGTCCACGCCGCCAGTACAAGATCCAGGAAGTCATCAAGCGGCGCCAGGTCATGCTGGTGCAGGTCGTCAAGGAAGAGCGCGGCAGCAAGGGCGCGGCGCTCACCACCTATCTGTCGCTCGCCGGCCGCTACGCGGTGTTGATGCCCAACACCGCGCGCGGCGGCGGCATCAGCCGCAAGATCACTTCGGCGCAAGACCGCATGCGGCTGAAGGAGGTCGTGCAAGACCTCGACGTGCCCGAGGGCATGGGCATCATCCTGCGCACGGCGGGCGCCTCCCGCACCAAGCCGGAAATCAAGCGCGATTTCGAATATCTGATCCGGATGTGGGAAACGGTGCGCGACATGACGCTGAAGTCACAGGCGCCCACCCTCGTCTATGAGGAAGGCTCGCTGATCAAGCGCTCGCTGCGCGACCTCTACAACAAGGAAATCGATGAGATTCTGGTGGCCGGCGAAGCCGGTTATCAAGAAGCGCGCGATTTCATGAAAATGCTGATGCCCTCCAATGTGCGGGCGGTCAAACAATATCGCGACGGTCAACCGCTGTTTTCGCGGACGGGGATCGAGAGCCAGTTGGATGCGATGTTCTCGCCGACCGTACAATTGCGTTCGGGCGGCTACATCGTGATCAACCAGACCGAGGCGCTGGTCTCGATCGACGTCAATTCCGGGCGCTCGACGCGCGAACATCACATCGAAGACACCGCACTCAAGACCAATCTCGAGGCCGCGGAGGAAGTCGCACGACAACTCAGATTGCGCGACCTCGCCGGACTGATCGTGATCGACTTCATCGACATGGACGAGAAGCGCAACAACCGCTCGGTCGAGCGCAAGCTCTCCGATTGTCTGCGACAGGATCGGGCACGAATCCAGGTCGGCCGCATCTCGCATTTTGGCCTGCTCGAAATGTCGCGCCAGCGCATCCGCGCCAGCGTGCTCGAAAGCTCGACCGAACCCTGTGCACAATGCGGCGGCAGCGGGCATGTCCGTTCGGTGTCCTCGGTGGCGCTGCAATTGCTGCGCGGTCTCGAAGAGATTTTGATGAAGGGCGCGACCCACAATCTCGTGGTGCGCACCCGAACCGATGTCGCGCTTTACGTTCTCAACCATAAGCGCGGCCATCTGCGCGACCTCGAAAACTCGTTCAAGGTCACCCTCGCCGTGATTGCCGACCCGACCGTCAGCGGCCAGCAATCGTTCGTGATCGATCGCGGCGAACAGGTTCACACGCTGGAAGCGGCCAAAGCTTTGCTGGCAACGCAAGCGGCCGTTTCCGCCTCCGCCTCGGAAGAAGAGGTCGAGGACGAGGAAGCCTTCGATATCGCAACCGAATCGGAAATTGAAACCGAGGAAACCGAAGGCCTCTCCGACGATGCCGCTATGGGCGAGGAAGCCAGTTCCGATGCACCCGGCGACGGCTCGCGGCGAAAGCGGCGAAGGCGGCGGCGCGGACGCGGCGGCGAGGCGCGTGAGGGCGCGGCGCCACACGATGAAAACGTCATCGCGCGCGAAGTATCCGTTGCGGGCGCGGAATCCGGCGCGGACGACGGAGAGGCCGATGAAGACGAGGCGGGCGGACATTCCGTCCACGATCGTCCCGAACATGCATCCACTGAGCGTCGTCCCCGGCGCCGTGGGCGCAGAGGCGGCCGCCGCCGGCGGAGCGGTGCCGAAGACGGTCTTGCGGGATCGATCGGCGATGAACTCGGGCCCCTTCCCGTCTCCGAAGCCGCCGGTGCGGTGGCCGATTTTGATGGGTATTTGACGCAGCCCGAGCATCCGACCGCCCGACACGCGCCGGAGGTTCATTCGGCTGGACCGTCGCACACGGAAAGCCCGGTGCAGCACCCGGCGACAGACGCCGAGACGGCCGCGCAGGAAGCCGAGCGAGCCGCGCGGCGGCGCTCGACCGTGCGTGAAAAGGTGAGCTTTACCACCAATCCGCAGCCGGAACCGGCCGCTTCAGTTTATGGCGAGCCTCCATCATCGGCGTCTCCCACGGCAGCCGACACGGCCGAAGCACGGCCTCGCCGCGCCGGTTGGTGGTCGCGACGCTTTGGCGGCGGCGAATAGATTCTGAATTGGATATAATGAAAAACGCCCGGTAAACCCGGGCGATTTTTTAAGTGCAGATCGCCGGCCGATGGCGATTTTTAGCTCAACTCGTCGTCACCGCCGTTTCCAAGTCGGTCGGATCGATCTGCTTGCTCAGATTGGCCTCCAGGCGACCGCGATCGAGTTCGCCCTCCCACCACGACACCACGACGCAAGCAACGCCATTGCCGCAAAGATTGGTCAGCGCGCGGCACTCGCTCATGAACTTATCGATACCCAGCACGATCGCCATGCCCGGCACCAAGCGCGGATCGACCACCGCCAATGTCGCCGCAAGCGTAATGAAGCCCGCGCCGGTGATTCCCGAAGCGCCTTTCGACGTCAGCATCGCGACCAGAAGAATCGTGATCTGCTGCCCGAGCGAGAGATCGAAACCGAGCGCTTGGGCGATGAACAGGGTCGCCAGTGTCATGTAGATATTGGTGCCGTCGAGATTGAACGAATATCCGGTCGGCACCACAAGGCCGATCACCGACTTCGAACAACCCAGCCGTTCGAGTTTTTCCATCAACGACGGCAGCGCGCTTTCGGAAGACGATGTGCCGAGCACGATCAACAGCTCGTCCTTGATATAGGCCAGGAATTTGAAGATCGAGAAGCCGACAATGCGCGCGACGATGCCGAGAACCACCAGAACGAACAGGGCGGCGGTGATGTAGAACGTCGCGATCAGGCCGATCAGGTTGAGGATCGCCCCGGTGCCGAATTTACCGATCGTATAGGCCATCGCGCCGAACGCACCGATCGGCGCCGCCCGCATCACGATCGCGATCACGCCGAACACGCCTTGGGCCGCGTCATCGATGAAGGCGCGCAGCGTATGACCGCGCTCGCCGAGCGCCATCAGCGAAAATCCGAACAGGATCGCGAACAACAGCACCTGCAAAATCTCGCCGGTCGCAAACGCGCCGACCACCGTGTCGGGAATGATGTGCAGGAAAAAATCGGCGCTTTTCTGGGCGTCCGCCTGTTTGGCATAACCGGCCACGGCTTCCGCGCTGGCCTTGGCGCCGCCAAAACCCGCGCCCGGACGAATCAAATTTCCAACCGCAAGGCCGATAATCAGCGCGAAGGTCGAGACGATCTCGAAATAGACCAGAGCCTTGATGCCGATGCGGCCGACCTTCCTGGCGTCCTGGATATGCGCAATGCCGGAAACCACGGTGCAAAAGATGATCGGCGCGATCACCATCTTGATCAGCTTGACGAAGCCGTCGCCGAGCGCCTTGACCCAATCGCTCGTCGCGACGTTCTGAAATTCCGAGCCGACCAGGACACCCAGCACGATGGCGGTGAGCACCTGGATATACAGCACCTTGTACCAGGGCTTTGCCGCACGAGTAGCCGCTGCGGTTACAATTGTTGGCACCATCAAACTCATCCCCCTCATCAACTTTCTTAATTCAAGCCAAAATCAATTACGTCCGAAGAGTCAATGGCATCACGCCATTTTCCGCCACCGGCTTCCCAAATCGAACCCGTCGATCGGATTACTTCAGCCATTGGGCGATGCGCGTCACCGCTTCACGCATTTCGTCAGCCGAACGCGCGTAGGAAAAACGGATGAACTGGCGGCCATGAACGGGATCGAAATCGACGCCGGGGGTCGATGCGACATGGGCCTTTTCCAGCATCGCGCCGGCGAATTCGAAACTGTCATCGGTGAAATCCGAAACATCGGCGTAAAGGTAAAACGCGCCATCCGCCGGTAGAAATTTGGTGAGGCCCGCGCGCGGCAAGCCCTCGATCAAGATCTGCCGGTTTTCCAGATAGCCGCGCTTTACTTCCTCCATTTCGGCGCGGCCGTCGAATGCCGCCTCGGCCGCGATTTGCGACAGCGTCGGCACCGAGATCGAAAGATTTTGCTGAAGCCGCTCGATCGGGCGCACCAAGGGTTTGGGCACGACCATCCAGCCGACGCGCCAGCCCGTCATGCAGAAATATTTCGAGAAGGAATTGAT
>DATGJS010000199.1:0-24663 GCA_035295025.1 Bradyrhizobium sp. | reverse complement strand
CGCCGCGCGCCAAACGCGACAGCGTCACGCTGACCCATCCCGACGCCGCCGGCACCGGCCGCTTCCTCGTTCCGCTCGGCACCCCGATCAGTCCCGGCGACACCATCCTCGTCGGCGAACGCTGGTTCTGACGCATGCCTGCAATCCCCGACCGGCCCCTTCGCATTCTGCACGCGGTGCGGGCGCCAATCGGCGGAATCTTTCGCCATATTCTCGATCTCGCCAATGGGCAGATCGATCACGGGCACCAGGTCGGCATTATCGCCGACAATCTGGCCGGTGGCGAACGTGCCGATGCCGCCTTGGCCGAAATCGCGCCGCGCCTCAAGCTCGGCGTTCATCGCCTGCCGATTCATCGCGAGCCCCATCCCGCCGACATCATGGTGTGGGCCCGTTTCATATATCTGATATCGCAATTGAAGCCCGACGTGGTGCACGGCCATGGCGCCAAGGCCGGCGCTTTTCTTCGCATGAGTTTTCGCTCGAAGAATTTCATTCGCGTCTACACGCCTCACGGCGGTTCGCTGCATTATCCGCTCAACACGTGGAGAGGTGCGTTTTATAGCCGCGTGGAACGCGCGCTCATGAATCAGACCGAGCTTTTCCTGTTCGAAAGCACGTTCGCCCGCGACACCTACCAACGGACCATCGGCGTCCCGGCGCGAGGGGTGGCGCGTTGCGTCTTCAATGGCGTGACAGCGAACGAATTCGACCCGATCGTCCCGGCACCGGATGCCACCGATATCGTTTATGTCGGCGAATTGAGATACATCAAGGGCGCAGACCTTCTGATCGAGGCGCTCGCCCGGCTTCACGCCGATGGTCATCCGGTGACCTTGACGATTGCCGGCGACGGCGAAGAGGGCGGCGCTTTGCGCAGCCAAATCGATCGACTCGGTCTGGCCGGCTCCGTCCGCTTCCTCGGACACGTCAAGGCACGCTTCGGCTTCTCCAAGGGCAAGCTTCTCGTGGTCCCCTCGCGCGGCGATTCCATGCCTTACGTCGTGATCGAAGCGGCCGCGGCCGGAACTCCGATGATTGCGGCAAATGTCGGTGGTATCCCCGAAATATTTGGACCGCATACCGACGCGCTATTTGTTCCCAATTCGGTGGGAGCGATGGCGGATGCGATCGAGACGGCGCATGACGATCCCGCGACCGCCACGGCGCGCGCCAAAGCGCTTCGCGAGCGGATATTCATGCACTTTTCGCAAAAAACCATGGTCGAAGGGGTTTTAAGCGGCTACCGCGACGCATTTGCCGAACGTTAAATGCTTTAACCGTTTCTTACCGCCGATAACCGTTTCTTCCGATTTGTCATCTAAGCCGATGATGAGAGCTTTTGCGCCGCTCGCATTTGTTTGGATATCTGTGGCAAGACGGATTTAACAACAGTGGAACCGGTTAACGCACGTTCGATGCTTGATGCCGCCGCCGCGGCCTCTGTTGCTGCCTCCGCCGGGCCGCCGCCGCTCGAACGGCGCCGCAGGCTCTCGCGGGCCGCCCTAGCCGTCGCCAATGAGAAAGTGCGCCGCGCCTATTCGCCCGTTGTCATCACGGGTGTGATACGCGTTGCCGATTTCATCATGCTGAGCACGCTCGGCATCGGGCTTTATTTTGGCTATGTGGTTCCGCTCGGCGGTTTTCGCTGGGAATATATCGCCGCCATCTTGGCGATGACGCTATCCACCGTGATCTGTTTTCAGGCCGCCGACCTCTACGACGTCCAGATTTTTCGCGGTCAGCTTCGCCAAATGACACTCTTGATCTCATCCTGGGCGTTTGTTTTTCTAATGTTCATCGGCGTCTCCTTCTTCGCCAAACTCGGCCATGAAATATCCAGGTTGTGGCTTGCCGCCTTCTTTCTGATCGGCATCGGAGTCCTGATCGCTGCCCGACTGTTTCTGCGCATGCTCGTGCGGCACTGGGCGCGCGAGGGAAGGCTCGATCGCCGCACCGTCATCGTGGGATCGGACGAAAGCGGTGAAAAATTGATCGAAGCTCTGAAGGTTCAAGCCGATTCCGACATCGACATCCTCGGTGTGTTTGACGACCGCAACGACAGGCGCGCGCTCGAGACCTGCGCCGGCAAACCGAAACTCGGTAAGGTCGACGATATCGTCGAATTCGCACGGCGCACCCGTGTTGATCTCGTGTTGTTCGCGCTGCCGATTTCGGCGGAAACGCGAATTCTCGAAATGCTCAAAAAGCTGTGGGTCCTGCCGGTGGACATCCGCCTCTCTGCTCACAACAACAAGCTCCGCTTCCGTCCCCGCTCCTACTCCTATCTCGGCAAGGTGCCGACCCTCGACGTGTTCGAGGCGCCGATCACCGACTGGGATTTGGTGATGAAATGGACGTTCGATCACGTGGTCGGCGCCATCCTCCTGTTGCTGGCGGCCCCCGTCATGGCGCTGGTTGCGATTACGATCAAACTCGACAGTCCCGGCCCCGTATTGTTCCGCCAGAAACGCTTCGGATTTAACAATGAGCGCATCGACGTCTTCAAATTTCGATCGCTCTATCACGATCAAGCCGATCCGCTCGCCGCCAAGGTCGTGACCAAGAATGACAGCCGCGTTACCCGCGTCGGCCGTTTCATCCGCAAAACCAGCCTCGACGAGCTGCCGCAATTGTTTAACGTCGTCTTCAAGAGCAATCTTTCGCTCGTCGGCCCCCGCCCGCATGCGGTGCAGGGAAAACTGCAAAGCCGATTGTTCGACGAGGCCGTGGACGGCTATTTCGCGCGACACCGCGTCAAGCCGGGCATTACCGGTTGGGCGCAAATCAACGGTTGGCGCGGCGAGATCGACAATGAAGAAAAAATCCAGAAACGTGTCGAATTCGACCTCTATTACATCGAAAACTGGTCGGTCCTTTTCGATGTCTATGTTCTTCTCAAGACGCCGCTGGCGTTGCTGACGAAAAACGAAAATGCTTATTGAAGCCTCTTGAATTTCGTGGCCCGGTTGACGTGAGTTGAGTATGTCGATGGACTATGCGGCGACAGCGGGAAATTACCAAGCGATCACGGCCGTCCCGCGCCTGTTGGCGCTGCAGCGTATGCTGGTATGGTTGGTGGCGGCGAGCGGCGCGATCGTTTTTATCGAACCCAGCCCTTACGAGCTGATGACGCTCATAGCCGCCGTCATTTTCATCTCAACGGGCTTACGAATGCGGCTGATACTGGTTCCGCCGCTGATGCTGTTGTGTCTGACCAATCTCGGCTACAGTGTCGGCGCCATTCCCTTTTTCGATAAACCTGAAGTCGCAAGCTGGATTGCAACCTCCTGGTATATGGCCGTGACGGTCATGTTCTTTGCGCTTATCTTGTCGCAGGACACGATGGCGCGGCTTAACATGCTTCGGCACGGCCTGATCGCCGGCGCCTTGATCGCCGCAACCTCAGCCATTGCCGGTTATCTGGACCTCGTTCCGGGCGGACATGATCTGCTCACGCTTTACGGACGCGCGCGCGGCACCTTCAAAGACCCGAACGTGCTGGGCGCGTTCCTGATCCTTCCTTCCTTGTTCGTCCTGCAAAGCGTCGTCGCCGACAGTCTGGGAAAATCAATTCGCAGCGCGATCGCGCTCGGTGTCATGGCGCTGGCCGTGCTGCTCGCTTTCTCGCGAGCCGCCTGGGGCGGGCTTGCGATCACTTCGGCCTTCATGCTCGCCTTGATGGTGCTGACCAGTCAAACGCGCGCCCAACGCTCGCGGATCGTTTTGATGTCAATCGCCGCGATCGTCTCCCTCGCAGTGCTGATCGCTATTCTGCTATCGTTCGACTCGATCGCGGAGATGTTTCGACAGCGCGCGAGCTTCGACCAAAGCTATGACGAGGGCCGCTTCGGCCGATTTGGACGGCATCTCCTTGGCGCCGACATGGCGCTCGACCTACCGTTCGGAATCGGTCCCTTGCAATTCCACAATTACTTTCCCGAAGACACCCACAACTCCTACCTGAATGCCTTTATGTCCGGTGGCTGGCTCGCCGGCATTTGCTATCCGACGCTGATCGCCATGACCGTGGTCATGGGAATCAAACACATCTTCACGCCCGTGCCTTGGCAGCGCACTTATCTGGCGATCTTCGCCGCGTTTCTTGGCACCGTTGGCGAAAGCTTCGTGATCGATACCGATCACTGGCGTCACTTCTGGATGATGTTGGGCGCGATGTGGGCCATGTTCGCCGCGGCACAACCTTATAGGACTCCGCCATATCCTTTGCGACATCAGGACTCGACCTGAAAAGTCAGCCCGGCATGATCGACCAACCGCCGGATGAGTTTATGCCGCATGGCGGCGCCCGGCGTCCAAATCCCTGCGGGAAGGTCGGACGTCTCACGCAGCAAACAAATCGCGCATTCGGCAATCATCTTCGCGGTCGAGCCGTAACCGGGATCGCGATCGCCTTTGACCGATGCGCGAACCTGTCGGCCATCCGAGGCGCTCGCCACGTATAAAAGATCGTAGCGGCCGCTTTCGCGCTCTTCTTTCGATGGCCCTTCGCCCGGCTTGGGCGCGTTCGGTCCCGTCTTTTCTTTGTTGGCGGCGATCACGCGCTTGGCGTTGGCCTCACCGTTTTCGCCGGGGCCGGTGAGCACCATTTCGTCATAGACGAAATCTTTCCCGTAAGGAAAACCCATCAGCATGTTGGAGCGGTGAACGTTGCGCGTGTTGATGGCGGCCATCATGAAGGGGGCGGCCCAGGATTGAAGATCTTCTTCATAGGCGGCCTTGTTGCCGCGCGGCTGCTTTGGTCCCTCAAATCCGGGTGTTAACGCGAACGGATCGTTGAGAATGGCGACAAGGCTGAGATCTTTGGCGACCGCATCGAATGTCGCCTTCGCGCTCGCCGCGGTGCCGCCGGAAAGTGTGCCGCGCATGTCGCGCACCCGTCCCTTGACGCGGGAGGCCGGCGCGCCAAACACGCGTTTGGCTTCTTCCTGAACGAAAAAAGTACCGAGCTCGAAAGGAACCGAATCAAATCCGCAGGAAAAAACGATACGCGCACCGGACGATTTAGCCGCCGTTTCATGGGCCTCGATCATGTGGCGCATCCAAATGGGCTCGCCGCAGAGGTCAAGATAATCGGTGGCGGAAGCCACGCAAGCCGCCAGCAACTCCGATCCATAGAGCTGATATGGACCGACCGTCGAGATCACCGACTTGGTTTGGTCCACCATCGCCTTCAGCGACCCGATATCGTTCGAATCGGCTGCGATCAGCGGTGTATCAGTGGGCGCGCCGATCGCCGCGCGCACGGACCGAAGCTTGTCCATGCTGCGCCCCGCCATCGCCCATTTCAATGACGCATCGTTTTTGTAATGCGCGGCGAGATATTCGGCGACAAGTTGCCCCGTGAATCCGGTTGCGCCATAAATCACGATGTCGAAGTTCGACGACGATTTCATTCGTGGATCCTGTCTTCCTGTCATTGCGAGCCAACGGGTCCGCGCAACGACGATGTCTCGCTATTCGCTTCAGAACAAATCATTTCTTGCCGTAGGAGACGCCCATGCCGGCGCGCGCATCGCTCTGGATACCATAGGGCGCGATCGGATAACGCAAGCCGTTTTTCGCAAGCTGCTTCATGCCCTCGACCGCTTTGGCAAGATGCGAAGGCTTGAGCGCCATCAGCATTTCCTCGTCGGGAACGCCGCCATAACGCCGCTCGGCAAAACAAGGCAAGGAAAGACTGGGCTCGCCGGTCTTTAGCGCCCGCCCCCATGAATCGGCGCAAGCGGTTTCACCAACCACACCCCATTCGAACTTCTTATATCCCGTATATTGCAGGCCATTGATCAGGATGATCATCTGCCCGGGCGTCGCATAGACCAAGCAAATGTCCGGCGGATTGAGCCGGCCACTCGCCAGCGGGCTGACCGCCATCGCCCGATAGGTGCCGAAGGGCACAATGTCGAGGGCTTCCTGACGTTTGCGCGCATCTTCCGCGGTGCCGTGCCAGACGCCGACATAATTTTCACCCGCAAGCCATTTCTCGTCCTGAGGGCCAAGCCCGATCACCGCGCGACATTGCGCGCCCGCAAGATCGTCTCCGGTAATGCCGACCGTCCATCCTAGCCGCGAGGCCATGCTGACGATCTGGTCGGTGGTGTGAATCGCGGTCGGCCGCCTGATCTTCGGGATCGCCGCCATTTCCTCGATGGAAGTAAACATCTTCAATCCGATCACGGTCGTCTTCAAACGAAGAAGACCATTGAGATCGGCCACCATGCCGGCTGGATCGAACGGTTCAGTCGGCGTTTGCTGTTGCATGATTTTTACTCCGAGACAGGCTTTTTAAATTTGCGCCGCGATCGCCAAGCCGGGATTAGGGGCCCGGCAGCAAATTATCGATTTTGCCCACCGCCCAGTAAACGGCAAGGCCGATCCACTCCCGGACCGCCACGTCGGTGCGTTCCAGTCCGTCGAGTGCGGAAAAAGAAACCGCGAAGAGGTGACGTCTTCCACGAAGCCGCCAATCCACCGGGTAGGCTTCGACCGCAAATCCGGCTTTACGAAACAGCCCCATCGAGCGCGGCATATGAAAAGCCGACGTTACCAAGAGCCAGCGCTCGCCTGGTTTTGGGTTGGCGGCGACCTTGGCATAGGCGGCATTTTCGGCCGTGTTGCGCGAATTTCGTTCCGCGATCAGGCGTTCTCTGGCGATGCCGAAATTTTCAAACGCCGACAGAGCAAAATCGGCTTCTTTCGCGGAATCATCCGAGATCAAATTGGCGTTGCCACCGGCATAGACGATGCGGACCTTTGGGTATTGTCGTGCCAGCATAGCCGCCGCCACAAAGCGATCGGCCGAACGGGTGAAGGCGGCCCTGCCCTGGGCAGCCGACTGGTCGGGATCGATCGCTCCCCCAAGAACAACGATGCCGTCGGGGGAGCCGCGTGAGGGATCCCAGGGCGGGAAACGCTGCTCCAGCGGCGCGATCAATAATTTCCCAATCGGTGAAAAACCGCACAGCGCCAGAAGCAAAACCGAAGCCGTCAACAGCCGGCGGCCTAACGCCGCCCGGCGCGTTCGCAACAGGAGCGCTCCCACGACAACCGCGACGATCAAGACATTGACCGGCAGCAGGAGAATGCCCAGCGTCTTTGAAAGGAAAAAAAACACAAGCATTCTCCTTATGCGTCACACTATAATGCCCAATTCAGCCTCATACGCGCCCCCGCTCCAATCCAGAAGCCCCGACATGAAGCATCATCACTTACGTTCAAGCCCCGAAACCTGCCATTGGGGCTTCTTCGAAGCAAAACTGCGGCCCGTTCTCACCGTCGAAAGCGGCGACGAGGTCACGATCGAGACCATCAGCGGCGGTCCCGAGGTCGTCCCCGACCGCAACCGATTTCACGTCCCGCCGGAGCTTGCCGACGTCCACGCCAAAAGCGAGCGGATGGTACCGGGCCATATTCTCACCGGGCCGGTTGCGATTGCGGGTGCTGAACCCGGTGACGTGCTCGAAGTCGAGATTCTCGACGTCCAACTACGCCAGGACTGGGGCTACAATCTCATCCGCCCTCTCGCCGGCACGCTGCCGGACGATTTTCACGAGCCGCGGCTGATCAATATCCCGCTGGACCGAACGCGGATGACGGCCGCCTTGCCATGGGGACTCGAACTGCCGCTGGCGCCGTTTTTCGGGGTGATGGGGGTCGCGCCGCCGCCGGCCTGGGGCCGCATTTCCTCGCTCGTTCCGCGTGCGATGGGCGGCAATCTCGACAACAAGGAGCTCACGCCGGGGGCGAAACTCTATCTGCCGGTTTTCGTGCCGGGCGCGCTGTTTTCCTGCGGCGATGGACACGGCGTGCAGGGCGATGGTGAGGTTTGCGTCACCGCGATCGAAACCGCCTTGCAAGGACGTTTCAAATTCACGCTGCGCCGGGATTTACGCTTCAACTATCCCCGCGCGGAAACGCCGACGCATTACATGACGATGGCAATGGACCCGGACCTCGATCAATGCGTGGTGCGGGCCTTGCGCGACATGATCGCGCTGCTTGGCGAGAAGCGAAACCTGTCGCGGGAAGATGCCTATACGCTGTGCAGCCTAGCCGCCGACTTGCGGGTGACACAGACGGTCAATGGTTCCAAGGGAATCCATTGCATGATCGAAAAGACCATCGTTCACGGTTGAGAAAGGCTCACCCTCCAAAGCCCGCCCATCACGATGGGCGGGCTTTGGATGCCGCCTAAAGCGCGATGAGATTTGGATGAATCGTCATCGCGCTTTAATTCTTTGTTTGAGCATGATCTTTTCGGAAAACCGCTACACACTTTTCCGGATCATGCTCTAATTTGCCGTGCTGGCCTTGGTCCGCTTGGCTGGAGGGTCCTTGACCGCGGGTTTCGGCGCCTCAACCGCACGCGCGCCTCCCCATGGGTCAGCCGGCGGCTTATCGGGAATGTTGCCGAGCGACCTTTTATAGGCGCTGTCGGTGGCCTTTTCGGATTGAATCTCAGTGGGCGATTTTGGCGGATCGGTCGGCGGCGGAGGCTTGGCCGTTTGCGCAAGCACCGGTCCCGTCAGCAACAGCATCACCATGGCAGCGGCGCGAAGAACCCTCATTCAAAGAAACTCCCACGTTTTATTTCTTCGTATCCAATGTACCGATTCTCAGGCAATTTTGCAGCCCGATTGGGGCACGATTTGCCGCACATCGGCCTGCCGAGGAAAATGCCGAAATGGTATTATGGTCCGGGTTCCTCTTCCAGCCGGCCCTTTAAGTCCTCGGGCGGTATCGCCGCGAAGCCCGCCAAAAACTGGTATTTAGCCCGAGAGAAGGAGACGCTGTCCCTATGCGAAAGATCGGGTTCAAAGCGCTCGCGGCGTTGCTGACCATGGGGCGCCACGCCAAACGGCCCATCAATTCGACATTAGCGATCGCCATCATCTCGACGATGGTCACTTTTGGCCTTGTCGCACTTTACCTGACGCGATGATTTAACGGCGGCACTCAAGCTATCTGGCGGCCGACGGCCCTGCCAAAACGATTGACGGAGGGGGTCAGGGATTTCCGCTTGGGCCTTTCGGCTGCCGCTCGTTTTACGGGCACCTTTGTTGCTTCTTCAGGCGCGTCGGAATCGGCGGCCTCGTTCATGGCCGCGACCATTTCATCGAGAACGAGCGCATACTCGCCGCCGCCTTCTCCGCCAACAATGTCCTGCGCCTCCAAGGCGTTTTTCGCCAAGACAGGATCATCCATGGCCGGCACCAGCGCACCATGATCGAAACGCGCGCGTTCCAATTTCTCGCCGATGAACCAAACGCAGAGTATGCCCGTTACCTTATTGTCATCGAAAATATCGGTGTTGACGGTGTCCACCGTCATGACCGGACTGCCGGATTTCAGGACGACAAGATCGCCAGACTTCAAAATCGTCATCGGCATATCCCGTCGTCAGAAAAAAGGTGCTTGTCAGTGAGAAGAATCACACGGGAATGACCATATCAAATTGTCACGAACCCATCATCGGCGCGGGTCGGTGACAGCCTCACGGCAAGGCGCGTGACCGGCGCGTCAGCATGCCGTCGGGCCCGGTCAGGCACAACCGTAGTTCCACGCTCTCCCAAACAAGGCGCCAACGCATCACAAAACTTAAACATAGATTATCATGATGATCTGATTCGCGGCACGAACATTGCTTTACATAGACCGGCTGAAAAACTTTGGAGTGTGGCATGAAACGCCTCGTCCTTTGTACAGCGTTCGGTTTCCTGATGGGTGTAGCGAGCGCCCGTGATTTCGGGCAGTGGGAAGCGACAGATCCAGAAGTGCGTGAATGGTACCGCGCCTTGATGCAGCCGGATAACCCCGCCGTTTCCTGTTGCGGCGAAGCCGATGCCTATTGGGCGGACTCCTTCGAAGTCGAGGGCGACAAATATGTGGCGATTGTCACCGATTCCCGTCCCGACGGGCCATTGCGCCGCAAGCATGTCGATGTTGGAACCAAGATCGTGGTACCAAACCACAAGCTGAAATACGATCAGTCCAACCCGACCGGCCATGGAATCATTTTCCTGAGCCGCGGCGATTACGTCTATTGCTACGTTGCGCCCGGCGGCGTCTGATTCCGGCATAGAACAGCAAAAGCTGCATGCAGTGCGGCGGCGCGTGGTTTCCTGCGCCCGTTTGCTGCCATATCAACCCCGCGGTTGTCGCAACGCCGCAAACGGAATAAATCTTCCCCTCCTCCGGGGAAGACATCACAATGCCGCCACCGCAAACCATCCTGACCTGGAGCGTCGTTGCGCTGGCGACCGGAGGCGTCATCGCCAGGCCCTTCCGCCTTCCGGAAGCGATCTGGGCGCTCGCGGGCGCGGCCACGCTGGCGCTGTTCGGAATCCTGCCGATCGGCGATGTGCTTTCCGGCGCCGCCAAGGGCATCGATGTCTATCTCTTTCTGATCGGCATGATGCTGATTGCCGAACTCGGTCAGCGCGAAGGCCTGTTCGATTATCTCGCGGCGTTCGCCGTCGAACATGCGCGCGGCTCACCGCGACGGCTCTTCCTTCTGGTCTATGGGGTCGGCGTCCTCGTGACCGTGTTTTTGTCGAATGACGCGACCGCGATCGTGTTGACCCCGGCGGTCTACGCCGCCACCCGCGCGGCGGGCGCCAATCCGCTGCCCTATCTTTTCGTCTGCGCTTTCATCGCCAACGCCGCGAGCTTTATGCTGCCGATCTCAAATCCCGCCAATCTCGTCGTCTTCGGCGCGCGCATGCCCGGGCTTGCCGAATGGTTGCGTCAATTCGCCCTGCCATCGGTGGCGGCCATTGTCATGACCTATGTCGCTCTTCTGATCACGCAACGCCACGCGCTGAGAGAGGAAACTCTTCAAGCCCGCGTCCCCACGCCGCATTTGAGCCGCGGCGGAAAGCTTTCCGCCGCCGGAATAGCGGCGATCGGGATCATATTGGTGACAGCCTCGGCATTCGACGTTCAATTGGGCTTGCCGACTTTCATCTGCGGTACGCTCACAACCGCAGCCGTGCTTTCGCTCAGCCGGCAATCGCCATGGCCGATACTGGGCGGCGTTTCCTGGAGCGTCATTCCGCTCGTGGCCGGGCTATTTGTCATGGTGGAAGCGTTGGTGCGAACCGGCGCGATCGGCGATCTCGACGCGCTGCTTCATGACGCGATGGCCCGCTCACCCTCCGCAGCGGTATGGGCTGTCGGCTTGATCACGTCGGTTGCCGTCAATGTTGCTAATAATCTGCCGGTCGGGCTTGTTGCGGGCTCGGTCGCGGCGAGCAACCAATTGTCGCCTCAAATCTCCGGAGCGATATTGATCGGCGTCGATCTCGGGCCGAACTTCTCGGTTACCGGTTCACTTGCGACCATCCTGTGGCTGGTCGTCTTGCGGCGGCGGAAGATCGAGGTCACGGCTTGGCACTTTTTGAAAGTGGGCCTGCTCGTGACCCCGCCGGCGCTGGTCGTGGCACTGGCTCTTCTGCGGTAATTTAATTTTTTGATGAATTGGTCGGAGCGAGAGGATTTGAACCTCCGACCCCTAGTCTCCCAGACTAGTGCGCTAACCGGGCTGCGCCACGCTCCGATGCCGTTCCCTTAGCTTCGATCAGGCTGGCGTGCAAGCTGGACGATCCGGCGGTGGCACCCTTTCTCAAGGTCCAGGGGGCGCGCTTCAACCATCCTTGAGTGCTGTGTCCAGCAACCGCCGGCAGGCGATCAAATCTTCCAAAACGCCCTTCAGCCGCGCCACGTCCATGATGGGCGCAAGCTCCGCGACGCCCGGAATAGCGTCTTCTTCGTCGCCCTCGGGATCCCGCCTGCGGCCCCGTTCCGCGAGCCGGGGAACCCCGCTTTCTTCGGCGCTGTCATAATCGTCGTCGTCAAGATCGATGGGACTGGAAAAATCCTCATCGTGTTCCAGGACGCTTTGCCCGATCACCTCTTCGATCGCGCCGAACGAGGCAATAGCGGAGGCATCGGCGAGCCGCTGGACGGAGCCGATGCCGTGCTCCTTCAAAATCCGCTGCACACCGCGGATGGTGTAACCTTCGCTATAGAGCAGGCGGCGGATGCCTCGAAGCAGATCGACATCGTCGGGGCGATAATAGCGGCGTCCTCCGCTTCGCTTCATCGGTTTGATCTGAGAAAATCGCGTCTCCCAGAACCTTAGGACATGCTGAGGAATATCGAGATCGCTGGCGACCTCGCTGATGGTTCGAAAGGCGTCCGGCGCCTTGTCCAAATGCCCGCTCCCCTATTGCCGCGCCCGTGAAAACGACCGCTCTATTCCGCCTTGCCGTTGCCGTTTACGGCGCCATGGCCGTTGATGCGCTGCTTTAAGATCGCCGAAGGCTTGAACACCATGACGCGGCGTGGCGAAATCGGCACTTCTGTGCCGGTCTTGGGATTACGGCCGATCCGCTGGCCCTTCTTGCGCACCATGAATGAGCCAAACGACGACAATTTCACCGTCTCGCCCTTCTCGAGGCAATCGGTGATCTCTTTCAACACTAACTCGACAAACGCGGATGATTCCGTTCGCGACAGGCCCACCTTTTGGTAGACTGCTTCGCACAGATCAACGCGTGTGACGGTTTTCCCGGTTCCGGTCATCGCCTGCCCCACTCTGGCGAACAAGATAATTCGCGTCTGAAATTAAGAGCTTAAATACTGACGGTCAACAGTTCTCGTGTTCAATCATGTGAAAGAAAGCACGCAATCCATCGGGATTTATTTACCCCTCGCTCACCAACGAATGAGGGCCGACCCCCAGGTGAAGCCCCCGCCCATGGCTTCCAGCAGGACCAGATCGCCTTGCTTGATGCGGCCGTCGTTCACGGCAACCGACAGAGCCAATGGGATCGACGCGGCCGAGGTATTGCCGTGCCGGTCGACCGTGAGCACGACTTTCTGCGGCGCAATATGCAGCTTGTGGGCCGAGGCGTCGATGATCCGTTTGTTGGCCTGATGAGGCACGAACCAGTCGATATCGTCCGCATTGGTTCCGGTTGCTTCGAACGCATCAATGATGACGTCGGTGATCATGCCGACCGCATGTTTGAAAACCTCGCGGCCCTCCATCCGCAAATGACCCACGGTTTGGGTCGAGGACGGCCCCCCATCGACATAGAGCTTCGATTTGTGCCGCCCGTCCGACCGCAAATGGGTCGTCAAGACGCCGCGATCGGACGCCAGCCCAGCTTGGGATTGGGCTTCCAACACCAACGCGCCGGCACCGTCCCCAAACAGCACGCAGGTGCCACGGTCGCTCCAATCGAGAATCCGCGAAAACGTTTCCGCCCCGATCACCAGCGCCCGCTTGAAGGCCCCGCTGCGCAGGAAATTGTCGGCGGTTGCTATCGCGAAGACGAACCCCGAACACACCGCCTGCACGTCGAAGGCCGCGCCGTGATGAATGCCCAATCCGTTCTGAACCGCAACCGCCGTCGCCGGAAAGGTGTTGTCGGGCGTGGACGTCGCCAGGACGATAAGATCGATCGATTGCGCATCGACGCCTGATTGCGCCAGCGCTGCGCGCGCGGCCTCGATCGCCAGATGCGAGGTGAATTCGTCCTCAGCCGCAATATGACGTTGACGGATGCCGGTCCGCTGCACGATCCATTCGTCGGAAGTATCGACCCGCGCCGCCAATTCGGCATTGGTCAGGATCCGCTGCGGCAGATATGAGCCGCAGCCGAGCACGACCGAGCGTAGTGCAGTCACGAGACAGCCTCCTGAGTGGCAGACGCCTGGACCAACGCGCCACCTTCGCATTTAAGCATTTGATTGATCTTGGTAAGGAGATCGTAGCGGACCATCTCATAGCCAACATCGACCGCATAGGCAAAGCCGTCGGCATCGGTCCCGCCGTGGCTTTTGACCACCACACCGTTCAGTCCCAGCAATACGCCACCATTGGACTTGTTCGGATCGAGCTTGTCGCGCAGCGCCCGAAATGCGGGCCTCGCCAGGAGGTATCCGATTTTATAAAGCCAATGGCGCGACAGCGCTCCGCGAAGAAATTCGCTGATTTGGCGCGCGGTGCCTTCCGCCGCCTTTAAGGCAATATTGCCGCTGAAACCTTCGGCGACGATGACGTCGGCCGCCCCGCGCCCGATGCCGTCACCCTCGACAAAGCCGATATATTCGAGCTGGGGCAAATTCATCGCGCGCAAGAGTTCCGCGGCCTCGCGAATTTCCTCCCGCCCCTTGATTTCCTCGACCCCGATATTGAGAAGGCCAACGGTCGGCCTTGCGAGATCGAACAAGACGCTGGCCATGGCGCCGCCGAGCACCGCGAGCGTGACCAGATGATGCGCATCGCCGCCAATTGTGGCCCCAAGGTCAAGCACCACGGAATCGCCGCGCATTGTCGGCCACACCGCCGCGATCGCCGGGCTATCGACGCCAGGCAGCGTGCGCAGGCAAAATCGCGCCATCGCCATCAGCGCGCCGGTGTTGCCGGCCGAGACCGCGACATCAGCCTCACCTCTTTTGACAGCGTCGATCGCAAGCCACATCGAAGAAGTCTTGCGCCCGCGCCGCAAAGCCTGGCTCGGCTTGTCGTGCATGCTGACGGCGACATCCGTATGGATGACGGACGAAACCGCCTTCAGCGCCGGATATTTTGCCAATTGAGCGTCGATCACGCTCCGATCGCCAAACAGCAAGAATTCGGAATCGGGATGCCGGATCAGCGAAATGGCGGCGCCGGGAATGACGACAGATGCGCCGACGTCGCCACCCATGGCGTCAAGCGCGATTCGAACCTTTTGAGGCATGAACGTCCCGGTAACCTGATTTCTAGCGGACCGGAATAATGGGCCGCGGAAAATCGCAGCATGAGCGGCGATCGGCGAGGCATTTCACGTGCCCGACCGGGCCGCGACAATAGCGTTTCCGTGTCCCGACACAACCTCTTGACCGCTTCCTTTTGATTGTGGAACTGGCGCCGACCGGAGAATCGAAAGAATAAAAATATTATGTACTTCAAATAGATGCATAGATTTGTGAGATTCACCAACCTCTCCTTACCGACCTTTTCGCCCTTTCGGCTCCTTCGAGGGCTTTTTGGTTTTCGGCGGCGTGCCGTCAGGCCGAAGCGCTTTTAGCGCCGCGAATGGATGATCGGCGGGGTCGGCGATGGCGGCCGGCGGTTCAAAAACCGCATCCGGCTTGCGTGGGTAGGGATCAACCGCGAGAAACAAGGCGTCGGTCGCAAGCCGGCCGAGATCGATCAAACCGTTGATGATCGGCTCGGGCGGATCGGGCGCTTCCTCATCGCGCTCGGCGGATTCGTCCACCAGAGCCGCGAGAGCGGGGATTTGCTCCGCCGGCGCAAAAATCAAGTCGATCGGCTCATCGATATCGTTCTCAACCGGATCAAGCGTCACGACGCAGGTCTGTCCAATCCGCGCGCGCACCTGACCCGTGACGTGGACGCGGCCGCCACTTTTGGGCTTGAGGTCGAACGACGCGCTGGCCGACATGATGCCGCGCAAACCGGCGATCTCGGCCATCGCGGAACGGACCGCGTCGGTAGCCTCGAATGCACGATGCAATCCGTCATCCGGTATCTGCGCCACCACAATAGGAGCGCGCCAGGGATCGCTGCTGTTCATGGCGATCATCCTTCCAAATCTAACCGCCGGACTCGGCTGGCGCGGGGAAATCCCAGCCAGCGCTTAACAGCGCCGCCTCGCCGAGTTCGTCGAGACGGGCGAGGGTCGCAAACGAATAATGGGCGAGCCGCCGCGCTTTTTCCAAGCCTTCCCCGTTGAGGACATTTTTGCACACCGCCTGCGCCAGCGCCTCTGGACTTGCGTCGAATGCGACATCATAGGCCGCCGCTCGGCCATAAAATGCTTCTCCAAAGGCCTGCATGCGTTTGGGGACGGTCAGATCGCCGACCCCCATTTCCCGCAAATTGGCGTCCATATCCTCGCAGAAGCGATCAAAAAGAGCCTGCGAAACATCCACCCCACTCGCCACGGACCGAAATCGACGCAATACCATCCACAAATGCAGCACCAGCAGGTCAAAACGGCCGTTAACCGTATCGGGTACGCCGAAGTCTCGGTAAAATAACGGTTCTCGCGCCCGCGTCACGATCATGCCATAGATGGCTTCGATGGTGCCGCGCTTGGGCGCATGGGGCTTTCTGAAGTGATTGAATGGCCAAAGCATTGTGGGTTCCGCGCAGAGATCCCAAGGACCCGCATGTATTGCAAACAAATATCCTGCCGGGTACGTCAAGGCCTTCGACGACGCAAGGGGATGGGGCCCATTTGGGGATGATCAAGTCAAACCTGAAGGGCGCCGCACGCCGCACGATGTGGCGCGCGATGCGGGCCACCGCGGCGGTTGCCCTGCTCTGCACCGTTATGGGCGGGTGCGGCGAGCAATTCCAGAGGGGGTACATTCTACCGCCGGGCTCGCTCGAACAAATTCCGATCGGCGCCAGTCAGGACCAAGTCCTGATCGTGATGGGAACGCCATCCACGGTCGCAACCCTCAACGGCGAAGTCTTCTATTATATCTCGCAGCGCACCGAACGCCCGATCGCTTTCATGACCGATCGGATTGTCGATCAGC
This sequence comes from Bradyrhizobium sp., assembly GCA_035295025.1. Classification (GTDB taxonomy): domain Bacteria; phylum Pseudomonadota; class Alphaproteobacteria; order Rhizobiales; family Xanthobacteraceae; genus Bradyrhizobium. Next base: position 8,076 of record DATGJS010000199.1, on the reverse strand, counting down.
GCGTGATTGCCATTTACTTCGACAGGAATCGCCAAGTGCGGCGCTTGGCCAATTACGGACTAAAAGATGGGGTGATTTTCGACTTCATCAGCCGCACAACGCCGACCTCGGGCCAAGAGATCAATTACGTGGCTCCCTTGTTCAAAGCGCTCAATATCGGCCAAGGCGACAACAAATAAACCGATCGGCCACCGCAAAGCTTCGGTTGCAGGTCTCGAAACAAAGCCCCCGCGCGACGCGCAGGGGCTTTTTCTTTGGATCGTCGTCCGTCTCAGTGCGCCAAGACCTCAGTGCGCCAAGACCGCCAGCAGCAACAGCGCCACGATGTTGGTGATCTTGATCATCGGGTTCACCGCCGGGCCGGCCGTATCCTTATAGGGATCGCCGACGGTGTCGCCGGTCACCGCGGCCTTGTGAGCATCCGACCCCTTGCCGCCATAATGACCGTCTTCGATGTACTTCTTGGCGTTGTCCCAGGCGCCGCCGCCCGACGTCATCGAGATAGCGACGAACAGGCCGGTAACGATCACACCCAACAGCATCGCGCCGACCGCGGAGAACGCCGCCGATTTGCCGGTCACGCCGCCGCCCGCGATCGCGTAAATCACGAAATAGACGAAGATCGGCGACAACACCGGAAGCAACGATGGAATGATCATTTCCTTGATCGCCGCCTTGGTCAGAAGGTCAACCGCCTTGCCGTAATCCGGCTTGTCGGTACCCTGCATGATGCCGGGTTTTTCACGGAACTGACGACGCACTTCTTCGACGATCGCACCGGCCGCGCGGCCCACCGCGGTCATGCCCATCGCGCCGAACAGGTATGGCAGCAAGCCGCCAAACAACAGGCCCACGACCACATAGGGATTGTTCAGCGAGAAGTCCGGGTTGACGCCCTTGAAGTAAGCGTGATTGGCGGCATCCGCGATGAAGAACTTCAGATCCTGATTATAAGCCGCAAACAGCACCAGCGCGCCGAGACCGGCCGATCCGATCGCATAGCCCTTGGTGACGGCCTTGGTGGTGTTGCCGACCGCATCCAACGCGTCGGTGGATTTGCGCACTTCCTTCGGAAGACCGGCCATTTCAGCAATGCCGCCGGCATTGTCCGTGACCGGACCGAAAGCGTCGAGCGCGACGATCATGCCGGCCAGCGACAGCATGGTGGTGGTGGCAATTGCGATGCCGAACAGGCCGGCGAGGCTATAGGTAATGAGAATGCCGGCGATGATGACGATGGCGGGCGCCGCGGTCGCCTCCATCGAGATCGCAAGCCCCTGGATCACGTTGGTACCGTGACCTGTGACGGAAGCCGCCGCGATCGACTTCACCGGGCGGAAATCCGTGCCCGTATAGTACTCGGTGATCCAGATGATCAGCCCGGTCACGGCAAGGCCGACGACGCCGCATTCAAACAGCGCCATGCCGGTGTAGTCGGCGCCGGCAAGCTTGTCGAAACCGATCAGCGCATGGATCACGCCGGCAACGCCGATGAGCGACAGGATGCCGGTCGCGATCAGGCCCTTGTAAAGCGCACCCATGATCGACTGGCTGGCACCGAGCTTGACGAAGAAGGTGCCGATGATCGAGGTGATGATGCAGATGCCGCCAATCGCCAGCGGCAGCGTCATCATGTTGGCAAGGATCGGCGTCTTCGCAAAGAAGATCGCGGCAAGCACCATGGTGGCGACCGCCGTCACCGCATAGGTCTCGAACAGATCGGCCGCCATGCCGGCGCAGTCGCCGACATTGTCGCCGACATTGTCGGCGATGGTGGCGGGGTTGCGTGGATCATCCTCGGGGATTCCGGCCTCGACCTTGCCGACGAGATCGCCGCCGACGTCCGCACCCTTGGTGAAGATGCCGCCGCCGAGACGGGCAAAGATCGAGATCAGTGAAGCGCCGAAACCAAGCGCGACCATCGCATCGACGACGGTACGGCTGTCAGCCGCCAGATGCATCGAATAAGTGAGGAAGCCGAAATAGAGGGTGACGCCAAGAAGCGCGAGACCCGCGACCAACATGCCAGTGATCGCTCCGGCCTTGAAAGCAAGTTCGAGACCGCCGGCAAGCGAGGTGGTGGCCGCCTGCGCGGTGCGCACATTGGCGCGAACCGAAACATTCATGCCGATGAAACCTGCCGCCCCCGACAGCACGGCACCGATCGCAAAACCGACGGCAACCAGAAGGCCAAGGAAGTAAGCGAGAAGTGCGAAAATCACGACGCCGACGATTCCGATCGTGGCGTATTGGCGGCGCAGATAGGCCTGTGCGCCTTCACGCACCGCAGCCGCGATTTCCTGCATTCGCGGATTGCCGGCGTCGGCTTTCAGAACCGACATGGTCGCCCAGATGGCGTACACGACGGAAAGCGCCCCGCAGAGCACGATCAACCATAATGCTGTCATTGAATTTGCCTCAGATCTAAAGATGGCCCCACGCCTTGGCCGCGATCGCGGCCGGCGCACAAAAAGCAGGCCCTGCCAAAAAAGGGGGCCTGAAATCGGGCGGGACCATGCCAAAATCGCATCCCGGGCGCAACGCCGAGAGACGCAAAAATGGTCGATTTCGAAAGGTATTTGCGCCTGGACAAGCCATTTTTGCGAAATTCCTAGAAATGGCTGTAGGAGGTGCGAGATAACCGCAGTTCCCTACCCTTCCCATCCCAAAATTGGGGCGCGGCGGCGCCGGCGACAAAGGTGCCGATCGAAGCCACTGCCACCCCGGCATACTTGGCGGCGCGCGCAAATTCCTCAAAGCCCTGTTCGGGAATCGCGCATAAAATCTCGTAATCGTCGCCACCGGACACGATTTCCCCCATGCCGATGGTTCCACCCGCCAATGCAGCCGAGGCGGCCGGTGAGAGCGGGATGGCCGGCAAATCGATCGTGGCTGACACATTTGAAGCCGCGCAAAGCTTGGTGAGATCGCCCGCCAAGCCGTCGGACACGTCCATGGCGGCATGAGCATAAGCACCGAGGATCGGTGCAAGCGCGTTTCGCGGTTCCGGCACGCGATACCGGCCGACAAGCATCTCCCGTGATGCGGCATCGTTTGCAAGGGCCGTCGCCACCTTCCCTTTCCTGAGAATATCCAGCCCCAACGCCGAATCGCCAATCGTCCCCGTTACGACCACGCGGTCGCCCGCCTTTGCTCCGCTTCGGTGCACCATCTTGTCTGAGGCGACCCGGCCGAAAGCAGTGATCGAAACCATCAGAGGCCCGGGGGTCGAGACGGTGTCGCCGCCCAGAAGCGGACAATGAAAGCACGCGATATCCGCGCCAAGCCCACGCGCGAAAGCCTCAAGCCAGCTTTCGTCAACTCCGCGCAAGGCGAGCGTCAGCACGAAACCCGCCGCCGACGCACCCTTTGCCGCGAGATCCGAAAGGTTTACCCGCAAGGCTTTCCGCGCGACAGTATCCGCGGGATCATCGGGCAGGAAATGGACGCCCTCGACGATGGCATCGGTCGTGACCACGATATCGTGCCCGAGCACTTTCAAAACCGCGGCATCGTCGGTCAGGCCAAACGCGCCCGCATCGGTCGCCAGCGGCTTGAAATAGCGGGCGATCAAGGCATCTTCACCGGATGCTATTTCCCTTCCAATGCTCATGACGCTTTTTTCCTACGTCATTGCGAGCAAAGCGAAGCAATCCAGATTCCTCAGAAATGGCTTGGATTGCTTCGTCGCCGCGCTCCTCGCAATGACAACAATATTAGGCCCGCACGAACTCACCGGCGCGGAACTGGCGCGCGATCTGATCGAGCACCGCATTCACCATGCCCGTCTCCTCCGCCTCGACAAAGGCGTGCGCGACATCGACACATTCCGACACCACGACGCGGCCCGGGATGTCCTTGCGATGTTCCAACTCGTAAGCGCCGGCGCGCATCACCGCGCGCAAGATCGCATCGATCCGCCTCAGCGGCCAGCCTTTCGACAGCGCATCGTCGATCAGGGGATCCAGTCTGGCCTGATCACGTACCACGCCCGCCACCACATCGCGGAAAAAGGCGGCCTCCGCCGGCAAATATTTATCGCCTTCGACCTCGCTGCCGAGCCAATGGCTCTCAAACTCGGCGAAAATATCGTTGATGCCGGCGCCGCCAATATCCATCTGGTAGAGCGCCTGGACGGCAGCCAGCCGCGCCGCGCCGCGCCGATTGGCTTTTTTATCTGTGCCTTTCACGGGTTTTCTTTCATTCGCGACCATGATCAGCTTTTGGCCAGCCGGCGTTTGATCCGAAGCACCGCAAGTGCCGCGCGCGCGGCATCGCCGCCCTTGTTGAGTTCGGAAGCGCGCGCCCGCTGCCAAGCCTGCGCTTCATTGTTGACGGTGATGATGCCGTTGCCGAGCGGAATCTGGCGGGCCACCGCGAGGTCCATCAACGCGCGCGAAGATTCCACCGAAACGATTTCGAAATGGATCGTATCGCCCCGGATCACGCAACCGAGCGCGATCACCGCCTCATAAGGCTTGCCGGCCTTTTCCGCGGCGTCCAAAGCGATCGCGATCGCGGCTGGGATTTCCAGCGCGCCAGGCACGGTCATGACCTCATGGCTCACACCGGCCGCCTTCAACTCGGCGAGCGCCCCTTCCAACAGCGCGTCTTGAAGATCGTCATAAAAGCGCGCCTCGACAATCAGCGCGCGCGCGCCGGCAATGTCGGTCTGATCCTTTAAAGGCGCGCGCCGTGCGTCTGCCATTCTTCAATCCATCGGGTTGCGTTAACAATTACCAATAACGTTGCATGTCAACAGCCGCGCGGCATAACGCGCCATCAAATCGACCTCGACATTGACCTCCCGCCCCGATTGCCAGCCGCCGAGGGTCGTCACGGCAAGCGTGTGCGGAATGATCAGAACCGAGAAAGTAACGTCATCCACCGCATTCACGGTCAGCGACACGCCATCCAGCGTTACCGACCCTTTCGGCGCGATGAAACGTGCCAGCTCTCGCGCGGTCTTCAGATGAAACCGCGCCATATCGGGCAAATCCTCGCGCGTGAGGATGGTGGCCACACCGTCCACATGGCCCGCCACGATATGACCGCCGAGTTCGTCGCCGATCTTGAGCGCGCGCTCCAGATTAAGCAGGGTGCCGACCACCCAATGCTTCGCGGTGGTCAGGCCAAGGGTTTCGGCGGCGGCATCGACCTCGAACCAAGTCTTACCTTGCGCGACGCCGGAAGCAACGACCGTCAGGCAAACCCCGTTGCAGGCAATCGAAGCGCCGTCCGCGATCGTCGCGCAGTCGTAACGGCAGGCGATGCGCAGCCGATGCAATTGGCCTTGCGCCACAGGCGTCAGGCTTTCGATCTCTCCAATGTCGGTGACGATGCCCGTGAACATTTAAAAGCGCTCGTAAATTGTAAGAGTGTCTTTATCGATATTCTCGCTAACACGGACACGGAACTCCGGCGAGCCAATGATGGCGCCAAGCGGCAAACCATCGAGCGCCGCCACGCCATCGGCCCCGATCGCATCTTTTCCCCGCAGCAGCCATAATTCATCGACGAGGCGAGAGGCGACGAAAGACGACGCCACGCGCGAGCCGCCTTCGACCAGGAGCCGGGTAATGCCCCGCTCCGCCAATGTCCCAAGCACCGCCGACAGGTCGAGGCTGACAGGCGCGGACGCCACGCGGATCACCTGCGCGCCGGTTGCGCCAAGTTTGGCGGCCGGTTGTGCTTCGGAGAGGTGCGAAGTCATCACCCACAAGGGTGTATTCCGCGCCGAAAGCGTTAGCTGGCTCGCGGCCGGTATCCGCAACGAGCGATCGAGCACGATCCGCACCGGCGAGCGCGCTTCCATGCCCGGCAGACGGCAGGTGAGCATCGGGTCGTCTGACAGCACCGTGCCGATGCCAACCAGAATGGCGTCGCATTGCGCCCGCAATAGATGCATACGTGCTTTGGCGGCTTCGCCCGAGATCGCAATCGGTCTATGGCCGGCTCCTGCGATCTTGCCGTCGCTTGAGACCGCCAATTTGAGTATCACATGCGGACGCTTGTTCCGGATACGCCGGAAATGTCCGGAATGATCGTGCGCCGCTTCAAGCGCGCCAAGCCCGACATCGACCGCGATCCCGGCGGCGCGCAGTTTCGCATGGCCTTTTCCCGCAACTTCTGGGTTAGGATCCTCGATCGCCGACACCACGCGCGTGATCCCGGCGGCGATGATGGCATCGACGCAAGGCGGCGATTTACCGATATGCGAACACGGCTCCAGCGTCACATAGAGCGTGGCGCCGCGCGCGGCCTCACCCGCTTGCGCCAAGGCGACCGGCTCGGCATGGGGCCGGCCGCCCAATTGCGTCCAGCCACGGCCGACAATGATACCGTCCTTGACCACCACCGCGCCCACCGCCGGATTGGGCCAACTTCGTCCCAGACCGCGCCGGCCGAGCGCCAGCGCAAGCTCCATGAAGCGTCGATCGGCAGCTTTCGATTCTCTCGATTTTTGCGCGAGCTGCTCTTCCAGGATGCGGAAGATCATTTGCGTAACAGCGCGATCCGCGTGTCGTCGTCGCCGGAAAGCTCACCGAGCACGGCTTCAAAATCCTTGGCCTCGCGGAAATTGCGATAGACCGAGGCAAAACGCACATAGGCGACGTCGTCGAGCTGGCGCAGATGCTCCATCACGATCTCCCCGATCGCCTCCGAGGAGACTTCCGCCTCGCCGCCGCTTTCGAGTTCGCGCACGATCGCCGAGACCATTTTTTCGACCCGCTCGGAATCCACCGGCCGCTTGCGCAAGGAGATCTGCAGCGAGCGCACCAGCTTGTCGCGGTCGAACGGCACGCGCCGACCATTGCGCTTGATGACCGTGAGTTCGCGAAGCTGCACCCGCTCAAACGTCGTGAAGCGGAAATTGCAAGCGATGCACACCCGCCTGCGCCGGATCACGGCCGAATCCTCGGTCGGCCGCGAATCCTTCACCTGGGTATCGAGACTGTTGCAGCTTGGACAACGCATGGGAATAAAACCCTAACTATAGATCGGGAAACGGTCGGTGAGCGCCTTGGCCCGTTCCTTGATCGCGGCCTCCACCAGCGGCGCGGCGCTGTTCGTGGATTGCGCGACCGCATGGAGCACTTCGGCGATCATGCCGCCGACCTCTTTGAATTCGGCAACTCCAAAGCCGCGCGTGGTGGCGGCCGGCGTGCCCAAACGAAGGCCGGAAGTCACGAACGGCTTCTCGGGGTCGAAGGGAATGCCGTTCTTGTTGCAAGTGATCGCCGCGCGCACCAACGCTTTTTCCGAAACGTTGCCTTTCAGGCCTTTGGGGCGGAGATCGACCAGCATCAAATGATTATCGGTGCCGCCGGAGACGATATCGAAGCCTTCCGCGCGCAAGGATTCCGCCAGCGCCTTGGCGTTCTCGACCACGTTTTTCGCATAGACCTTGAAATCCGGGCGCAGCGCCTCGGCAAACGCCACGGCCTTGGCCGCGATCACATGCATCAAGGGGCCGCCTTGAAGGCCGGGGAAAATCGCCGAATTGAGTTTCTTGGCGAGCGCCTCGTCGTTGCAAAGGATCAAGCCGCCGCGCGGACCGCGCAGCGATTTGTGCGTGGTCGTGGTCGTGACATGGGCATGCGGCACAGGCGAAGCATGAACGCCGCCGGCCACGAGGCCCGCAAAATGCGCCATATCGACCAGGAGATAGGCGCCGATGTGATCGGCGATCTCGCGGAAACGCTTGAAATCCCAGGACCGCGAATAGGCCGAGCCGCCGGCGATGATGAGCTTGGGTCTGACCTGTTCGGCTTGCTTGGCGACCTCATCCATGTCGATGAGCTGATCGTCGCGCCGCACGGTGTAATGCGAGGCCTTGAACCATTTGCCGGACAGGTTGACCGGCGAGCCATGGGTGAGATGGCCGCCGGCGGCCAGATCGAGCCCCATGAAGGTCTCGCCGGGCTGGAGCAGCGCCAGAAACACCGCCTGATTCATCTGGCTGCCGGAATTGGCCTGCACATTGGCAAAGGCCGCGCCGAACAGCTTTTTCGCGCGCTCGATCGCGAGCGTCTCCGCCACATCCACCCATTCGCAGCCGCCGTAATAGCGCTG
>DATGJS010000198.1:0-8422 GCA_035295025.1 Bradyrhizobium sp. | reverse complement strand
GATAACGCCGCCGAGATCGCCGATGCAATCCAGGAATTTCTGACGGGTGCACGAGCGCCAATCCAGGTCGATCGGGTGCTCGCTACCGTCCTGTTTACCGACATCGTCGGCTCCACCGAAAAGGCGGCGGTGTTGGGCGATCGCCGTTGGCGCGATCTGCTTGACAGGCATCATGCCACGATCCGGAGTAACCTCACTCGTTTTCGCGGCCATGAGGTCAAAACGACAGGCGATGGCATTCTAGCCACCTTTGATGGTCCGGCACGCGGTGTTCGCTGTGCCTGCGCTATTGCCGAAGAGATCAAGCCGCTCGGGATCGAAGTACGCGCGGGGCTTCATACCGGCGAATGCGAAATAATGGGCGACGACGTTGGTGGTATTGCGGTTCATATCGGTGCTCGTGTCGCTTCGCTCGCGGATGCCGGCGAAGTGCTGGTGTCGAGTACAGTCAAGGATCTTGTGGCCGGTTCGGGTTTACGCTTCGGCGACCGAGGAAGAAAGTCGCTCAAGGGTATACCCGGCGAATGGAGCATATTCGCGGTCGAACCTTGATCTTACGGCATCGATAATCGGCTTATGCTAATCGATATCGCTTGAAAACGCTCCGCCGGTCACGAAAGTTGCCGGTTTCCACGTCCTTCCAGCATCGGCGCGGCATCCGTTTGAATGGTTTCCAGTCGGGCCATCATCAGGATGCCGGCTACGAAGGTCAGTCCGAGATCTTCGGCGTGTTCGATGGCGTCATCAATTTTTTCGACCAAAATGCGCGTGGGTTTTTCATGGAACATGGAATTTTCTCTTTCATTGAGAGGACGTAAGGCGCCGCTTGAAATTGTTTTCCCGCTCGGAGTGGTCGGCTGTGGAAAACGGCGGGTTACCGGTTAAATCGCTGAAATCGGATCGAGGAAGGCGGGCCGCTCCATGGCGGGAAGCCCCTGCCAGACGAGCATGGCGCCGGGAATGGATCGGCGTATGCACATATTCGTCCATGTCTGTTCGTTGACATCGACGATGACCGCGACCGTCGACATCGAATCGATATCGATGGGCAAGCCGAGCGGGCGGGCGACCCAGCCTTGATCGAGCAGGCGCGGCAACCACCAGCTCTCCAACACGATCGTGAAGGCGGAGAGCCCGATCGAAAGCCCGTATTCCATCGTGGCGGCTTGAATGACGGCTTCGGCGCGTGGCCCGGCATGCTCGCCGCGCCGGCTCGGGATCACGAAGATACGCGACAGCTCGTAGACGTCGGGACGCCGCACCGGGCCGTCAAGCGAGAGTTGCGGAAATATGTCGCTGAGAAGCGTCGGCATCATGGTCGGCACGAGCCGCATGCCGGCGATGATGGAGCGCCCTTCCAAACCCAACAGATACACGGTCTCGTCGGTGTCGAACTCGTCGATCTCGCGCTTGTCGGCGCGATCGAGGGCGGTCCATTTGCGTTCGACGACGTAAATCTGATGACGAAGACGAAAATAATCTTCGAGAATTTCAGAATAGAGATGCCGGTTGTCGCGGCTGATGACGTGAACTTCCATGGGCCTCTCCCGAACCGCGCATCTGGCGCGTGCCGGGAGAGTGTTTTTTTGGCTGTGATCCGGCTACTGTCCGAAAGGACAGGTCGGAGTCAGAGCCGGATCAATCCGCTTGTAAGGGCCTTGGCCACCGCCGACGTTCGGTTGACGGCGTTCAGTTTCCGGGAAGCTTCGAGGAGATGAAATTTTACGGTGCGTTCGGAAATCCGTAAGATGACCGAGATCTCCCACGAGGTCTTGCCGCCGGCGGCCCAGCGCAGAACTTCGCATTCGCGGGCCGTCAGCACGTCGCGTTTGTCCCGGCGCGGCCGGGCCAGTGATCGAATGCGGTTATGGGCGTAAATCCCGATGAGCTGGATCGCGCTTTTGGCGGCCGGATCGAGATTGAGATGTTCGGTCGCCAGGCTGATCATCGCGCCGCCGTCGTCGTAGTGCATCGGAATGCAATAGCCATCCATCAGGCGAAACTCGGTGGCTCGCGTCATCACCAGATGCGCGGCCGGATCGCTATCCTTGTCGTAGCGCGCCTCCGACCATTCGAATGGTTGGAGCGTCGCGGCGCCATAGCGAGGCACCGGATCCATGGCGCTGAAATTCTCGCGCGTATAGACCTCGAACCATTCTGCCGGCCAGCCATTGGCCACCGTCAGATCGGCAAGCGCCGTTCCCGGTTGCGGCAGGCCTGCCATGATATAAGCATGAAATCCGCAAGCTCTGATTTCGTTCTCGAATAGCTGGACGACCCCAGGCGCGCTTAGTCGCTCGACCGCGTCCACAAAGTCGAGAGCTCGCCTCCCCCATTGCCGGGTAGCGTCCGCCATCCACCGTTCCCTCAAATCCCCACTGGAGATTGCAACCCCACCGTGCTTGCGTCAATTGCGGAAAAACGCCGGTTCCCTGGAGCCGTATACGGTCATTTGTTGCCTGATCGAATCGAAAAAGAGAAGGGGGAATGCCCCGTTGCGCATCGGAAATCCCTTGTTCCGATTCGGATGAATCTTCCGCCCGGTCCTTTCGAAAGGCATGGAAGAAGCGGTTTCCACTTTAATCTAAAAGCCTTATGGTGCCGCCCTTCCGGTGCCGCCGCTTCGCCACGGGCCGAGTGTTTTTAATTAATATAAGTCAAAGACTTATAGAAATGTCCGACCTGGGGAGGGCGGTTTGACGCGCTACATTTCGACACGGGGGGAGGCTCCCGTCTTGGGTTTTTGCGACGTGATGCTGACGGGCCTTGCCCGTGATGGCGGCCTTTACGTGCCTGAGGTCTGGCCGCAACTCTCCTCCCCCGTCATCGCAGGTTTTTTTGGCCGACCCTATTGGGAAGTTGCCGTCGAAATCATCCGCCCTTTTATCGGCGACGAGATTTCCGATGCCGATCTCGGGCGCATGGCCAATGAGGCCTATGCCGCGTTCCGTCATCCCGCCGTGGTGCCGCTCGATCAGATCGGGCCGCATCAATTCCTGCTGGAATTGTTCCATGGCCCAACGCTTGCGTTCAAGGACGTCGCGATGCAGTTGATCTCGCGGCTGATGGACCATGTGCTGGCGAAGCGCACCGCGCGCACCACGATCGTGGTGGCGACCTCTGGCGACACCGGCGGAGCCGCCGTCGATGCCTTCGCCGGCCTCGACAATGTCGATCTCATCGTTCTGTTTCCGCATGGCCGGATCTCCGACGTGCAGCGGCGCATGATGACGACGACCGGCGCCAGCAATGTTCACGCGTTGGCCGTCGAAGGCACTTTCGACGATTGCCAGGCGATCGTGAAGGACTTGTTCAACGATCACCCATTTCGCGACGCGGTGGCGCTGTCGGGAGTCAATTCCATCAATTGGGCGCGGATCGTGGCGCAGGTGGTGTATTATTTCACTTCCGCGGTGGCGCTGGGGGCGCCGGCGCGCAGCGTGGATTTCACCGTGCCGACCGGAAATTTCGGCGATATTTTTGCGGGCTTTGTCGCCAAGCGCATGGGATTGCCGATCCGCTTGCTGCGCATCGCCTCCAATGTCAACGATATCCTGCCGCGCACGCTGAAGACCGGAATCTACGAGACCCGCGAGGTGCATGCGTCGTCCTCGCCGTCGATGGACATTCAGGTCTCGTCGAATTTCGAACGCTTATTGTTCGAGGCCGGCAATCGCGATGCCGCCCTCGTTCGTGGATTGATGGCCTCACTCAAACAATCCGGCCGCTTCGTGCTGCCCGATTCGGTTCTCGCGGCCATTCGCGATGAATTCGATGCCGGGCGCGCCGACGAGACCGAGACCAGCGCGGCCATGCGCGCGGCCTGGCGCGAGGCGGGCGATCTAGTCGATCCGCATACGGCGGTGGCGCTGGCGGTGGCCGACCGCGACACGTCGGATTCGAAAATCCCCAATATCGTGCTGTCAACCGCGCATGCGGCGAAGTTTCCCGACGCGGTGAAGGCCGCCTGCGGCGTGCGGCCGGAACTGCCGCCTTGGCTTGAAGGTTTGATGACCAAACCGGAGCGCGTCGTGGTTATGCAAAACGATGCGGCCAAGGTCGCGCGGTTTGTCCGTTCGGTGAGCCGTGCCGGAAAACCAGTGCCGCCGATTTGATATTCGCTATCCAGACTGGCGGAAATATCGTAGCGAATGTCGAATCCACCGCATGAGGAGCTGTCCGGATGAGCATTGATGTCACCAAGCTGCCGTCCGGCCTTACCGTGATCACCGACACCATGCCGCATTTGCAGACCGCGGCGCTCGGCGTGTGGGCGGGTGTCGGGGGGCGCGACGAAAAGCCGAACGAGCACGGCATATCGCATCTGCTCGAACATATGGCCTTCAAAGGCACGACCAAGCGTTCCTCGCGCGAGATCGTCGAGGAAATCGAGGCGGTGGGCGGCGATCTCAACGCCGGAACATCGACGGAGACCACCGCCTATTATGCGCGCGTCTTGAAGGCCGACGTTCCGCTGGCGCTGGATGTGCTTTCCGACATTCTCACCAACCCCTCTTTCGTGCCGGACGAGCTTGAGCGCGAGAAGAGCGTGATCGTGCAGGAAATCGGCGCGGCGCAGGATACGCCCGACGACGTCGTGTTCGAGCATCTCAACGAGCTATGTTACCCGGAACAGCCGATGGGGCGCTCGCTGCTTGGAACGGCCAAGACGTTGAAGTCCTTTGACCGCGATATGCTGCGGAATTATCTGGCGACCCATTATCGGGGGCCGGACATGGTGGTTGCCGCCGCCGGCGCCATCGATCACAAGCAGGTCGTGGACGAAGCGGCGCGGCGGTTTGCGAGTTTTGACGGCGCGCCCGCGCCGAAACCTGAGCCCGCGACCTTCGGCAAAGGTGGTGCGCGCGTGGTTCACCGCGAACTTGAGCAGGCCCATCTGACGCTGGCGCTGGAGGGCGTTCCGCAGGCCGATCCGTCGCTGTTTTCGCTTCAGGTCTTCACCAACATTCTCGGCGGCGGAATGTCGTCGCGCCTGTTCCAGGAAGTGCGTGAAAAGCGCGGGCTCTGCTATTCGATTTACAGCTTTCACGCGCCTTACATGGATACGGGATTTTTCGGGCTCTATACCGGCACCGATCCCACCGATGCGCCGGAAATGATGGAAGTGATCGTCGATATCATCAACGATTCCGTTGAGACCTTGACCGAAGCCGAGATAGCGCGCGCCAAGGCGCAAATGAAGGCGGGATTGTTGATGGCGCTGGAGAGTTGCGGCTCCCGCGCCGAGCAGCTCGCGCGTCATATATTGGCCTATGGGCGGCCGCTGGAAGTCGACGAATTGGTGGCGAAGATCGATGCTGTGACCGTGGAAACGACGCAATGCGCCGCGCGCGCTTTGCTTTCGCGCGGCCGGCCCGCGGTCGTGGCGTTAGGGAGCGGGAGAGGGCTGGACACGGCGGTGGCTTTTGCGGAAGGATTGACCAAGTCGAAGGTCAAATCGCGCCTTCACTGAACGTTCATGGCGTAGGGAATTCGCGCATGGCTTTGTTTCGTTTGCCCTCGAGCGGTCCCGCCGCGCTTGCGCCGCGCGGCCATGGCCTTTTGCTGCGTGCGCCTCAAATGTCGGATTTCCTGCAATGGGCGTATTTGAGGGAGACCAGCCGGGACTATTTGACGCCATGGGAGCCGATTTGGCCGTCCGATGATTTGACGCGTTCGGGTTTTCGTCGGCGGCTGCGCCGCTATGCCGAAGATATCGCCGCCGACAGGTCATATCCCTTTATCGTGTTTCGCGAGTCTGATGGCGCGATCCTCGGCGGGATCACGCTTGCCAATGTCCGTCGCGGCATCGTCCAGGCTGGCACGATCGGCTATTGGGTCGGAAAACCTCACGCCGGCCGCGGCTATATGACGGCGGCCTTGCGCGTATTGCTGCCCTCGCTGTTCGGCGAGCTCAACTTACACCGCATCGAAGCCGCCTGCATTCCTTCCAACGCCTCTTCGATCCGGGTGCTCGAAAAATGCGGTTTCACCCGCGAGGGATTGGCGCGGCGCTATCTATGCATTAACGGCGTTTGGCAGGACCATCTGCTGTTCGGCCTTTTGCATGAGGATTTCCGCGGTTAAACCATCGCCTTTGGCGGCTAACCTTGTTGCAGCTAACCTTATTGCAGCTAACCTTGTTGCAAGAATATGACCAGCGCCTTGGGTTTGCCGCCATTGCACTGCTATAAGCGGCGGGCCCGCGCGGGGGTCGAAAGCGCCGAGGGACGCGGGTGACGGTTTTAAGTGAGGTTTTTGCGGGAATGCGGCAGGGGTGGATGGGGCAGGCGAAGGTGGCTGGCGTAACAGGCCGCAAACGCACCGCGCTGGCGCTTACTGCGGCTGCCATGCTTTCGGGGTGCGGCGGCGCCACCGTCAATAATCCGTTCAGCACGACGCCTCCCCCCCAAGAGGACATCCCCACGATCAGTGACAGGTTCGACCAGCTTTTCGGCCGCAAGTCGCTTGTGACCGCGGCCGCGACGGCTCCCGACGGCACCGAGCCGGATTGTCCCGTGGTGAAAATCCGCGCTGGGGCGTCCACCTACGCGGTGGCGCCGCCCGGCAAGGAGCCCATCGCCAGCGAACTGAACTATCAGGCGACCATCACGCGGACGGCGCGCGACTGCCGGCGCATCAACGGCCAGATCGTCGCGCGAATCGGCATTCAGGGCCGCGTGATCGCCGGTCCGGCCGGGGCGCCGGCGAGTGTCGAGGTCCCGCTTCGTGTCGCGGTGGTGCAGGCCGGCGTTCAAGAGAAGGTCATTTCCACCAAAGCGTACAGGACCACGGTGTCGATGTCGGGCGAGGGCGGCACGTTCAGCCTGGTCGGGGAAGACCTCGCTTATACGATGCCGCCAAATCTCACGAGCGAATCCTATATTTTCTATGTCGGCTTCGATCCGCAAGCGTTGCCGGCGCAGCCCAAATCATCGCGGCGCAAATAGCGTTTTCCGAGATAAATAAAAAAGCCGGCGCGACGATCTCGCACCGGCTCTCGTTTCTGCGAAAAAGGCCCGCTATCTCAATTCAGCTTTTCGCGAACCTCGGTAATGCCTTTGGCAAGCAGCTCGTCGGCAACCTGTCCTTTCACGGTTTGCGAAAGGATGGTGGCGGCGGCCGTTACCGCGGCATTGGCGGCGGCGGCCCGCACATCGGCCAAAGCCTGGGCCTCGGCCAGCGCGATCTTGCCCTCGGCGGCCTTGGTGCGCCGTGCCACAAAATCCTCCATCTTGGTCTTTGCCTCGGAGGCGATGCGTTCGGCCTCGGCTTTCGCGGAAGCGACGATCTCCTGCGCCTCGCGTTCGGCGCTGGCCTGACGCGCTTTATATTGCGCGAGCAGGCTCGCTGCTTCTTGCTTCAAGCGTTTGGCGTCGTCGAGCTCGGCCTTGATGCGCTCGCTGCGATGGTCGAGCGCGGTGATGACCGTGCGGTGAACGCCAAGATAGACGAACACGCCCATCAGGATGACGAAGCCAACGGCGACCCAAAATTCCGGTTCGGCGAACATCTAACTTACCTCTTTAAGGACGCGTCGACAGCATGGCCCACGGCGGAGCCGTCGGGCGCAACGCCGGTCAACCGCTGCACGATGGCGGCGGCGGCGTCGGCTGCAATTCCCCGAACATTGCTCATCGCCGCCTGCCGCGTCGATGCGATAGTCTTCTCAGCGTCCGCGAGTTTGACCGCCAGCCGTTCTTCGAGGGTCTTGCGTTCGGCTTCGGAGGCCGCATTCAGCTTTTCACGGGTCTCCGCGCCGATCGCCTGGGCGCGAGACCGCGCCGCCATAAGCTCGCTTTCGTAAGCTTTCAGCGCGCCATCCGATTCGTCCTTCAGCCGCTGCGCGTCCTTTAGATCGCCTTCGACCGTGTTCTGGCGCTCGTCAAGCACGCTGCCGACGCGCGGCAGCACAATTCGCGAGACGATCAGATAAAGCGCGACGAACGCAATCGCCAGGGACACGAGCTGCGAGGCATAAGTGTCCTTCTGGAAGGGCGGAAACGGGGCCTTGTGGCCGCCGTCGGTCTCGGTATGGGCTGCCGCGCCCTTAGGCCCGCCATGACTTTCAGCCACGGACTTCTCCTGTTCGGCTAGAGCATGTTCGGTTCTGATTGAATCAGAACCGAAGTTCTAGACTCTTGAAGTTCTAGACTCTTGGGGAGCTCGGATCAGAGCGCAAACAGCAAGAGCAGCGCGATCAGCAACGAGAAGATGCCGAGCGCTTCGGTAATGGCGAAGCCGAAGATCAGGTTGCCGAACTGGCCCTGCGCGGCCGACGGATTGCGGATCGCCGCCGCAAGATAGTTGCCGAAGATGATGCCCACGCCGGCGCCGGCGCCACCCATGCCGATGCAGGCAATACCGGCACCAATGTACTTCGCGGCAATCGGATCCATGAAACGAACTCCTTCTTGAGGTT
>DATGJS010000197.1:0-17613 GCA_035295025.1 Bradyrhizobium sp. | reverse complement strand
GCTGCCGCCGACATTATCCATCGTGGTGCCGGGCGTGAGATCGCGCGGGCCGAAACCGTTCGGCGCAAAGCCGCGCACCATCGAGGGGCCGCCGAAGAAGCTGTCGATCAGCGGTACCTGGCTGCCGCCCCAGCCGGTGATATAGCCGCCTTGCGCGCGCGCCAGGCTCACCACGTCGTCATTGAGCTTTTGATAATAACGAAAGTCTTCGCTCGTGCGCAGGAAGCGGACGTCGCCGCCAAGCCCGGCCAGATCCTGGCGCAGTTGCGAGGAAAAACCCGATGTCGGCGCCTTGTTGTTGTCGAGCGTGGAATAGGTCGCGGTGTCGCCGACCGCCGACACCCATTGCGGTCCGGCTGACGCCGCCTGTTGAATCGCAATCGAAGGGGCGGCGGCGAGCGAGGCCGGATCGAGCGTGACGTTTTGCCGCGAGACCCCGTAGCGCCATTGCATGCCGAGCTGTTCGCTTAAAGGCGTGCCGATCAGCAGCGTCGCGCCGTAATTTTCCGTACCCCATGATTGATAGGGGCTCGCGACGGTTTCCTTGGCAAAGAGATCGATGCCCGCGGAAGCGCGGTTGCCGAAAAAGGCCGGGTCGGTCGCCGTGAGATCGACGCCGCGGCTATATTGGCCGTAGGTGAAGGTGGAATTGAGCGCAACGCCGGTACCGGCGAAGTTTTTGTCGCCGAGCTTGACTTCGGCGAGCCAGCCATCGACGGTCGAATAGCCGCCCGCGATGTTGAAATCGCCGGTGTTCTGTTCGACGAGCTCGACATCGAGGATGACACGGTCGGCCGCCGAGCCGGGCTTGGGCGTGATCTTGACGGTCTTGAAATAATTCAAATTCTTCAACCGCCGCTCGGCGCGGTCGATCAAACCCTTATTGTAGGCATCGCCTTCGGCGATGTCGAATTCGCGCCGGATCACATAGGCTCGGGTTTTGGTATTGCCTGTTATGTCGATGCGCTCGACATAGGTGCGCGCGCCCTGGTCGATCGCAAAGGTCACGTCGATGCGTTTAGCTACCGCGTCGTGAACAGGGCGCGCCGTGACATGGGCGAAAGGAAAGCCGAGCTTGGCAAGCTCGGCTGTGAGCCCATCGCTGGTTTTGTCGAGGGCTGAGCCGTCAAACAGCGCGCCCGATTTCACGAGAAGCAGATGGCGAAGCTTATCGGGATCGAAGCCATCGATATGGCAGGCGACGGCAATTTCGCCGAAACGATAGAGCGGGCCTTCCTCGATGGTGAAAGTGAGCGTGAAGCCCTTTGTCGCGGCGTCATATTCGGCGCTGGCCGAGCGCACATTGGCGTCGGCATAGCCTTTGCTTCGGTAGTAATTTCGCAACAGCTCGCGATCGGCGTTGGCGATGTCGGGGTCGTAGACGTCGCCGCCGGTGAGAAAACTCAGCATGTTGGTCGCGGAGGTCTTGATCACCGCGGCGAGCTGCCGCTTGCCGAAGGCGGTATTGCCGACAAAGTTGATTTGCCGGATCGGGGTCTTGGCGCCTTCCGTCACCTCGAACACCAGATCGACGCGGTCGTTGCCGCGATCGATGATCACGGGCTTGACGGCGACATCGTCGCGCCCGAGATGCCGATAGGCTTCCACGATCCGCGCGGTGTCGGACTGCACCATGGCGCGTTGCAGGCTGCCGCGCGGCTTGGATTCGATTGTGGGCGAAAGCTGGTCGTCCTTGACCCGCTTATTGCCTTCGAAGGCGACACGCTCGATCAGGGGGGCCTCGTGCACATGCACGATCAGGCGTTCGCCGAGGTGTTCGATGGAAACGCGATCGAAGAGGTTGGTTGCGATCAGCGCTTTGAGCGCGGCATCGCGCGCGGCCTCGTCGAAGCGACCGTCCGCCGCGGCGGTAAAGTAAGAGCGCACGGTCGCGGCTTCGACCCGCTTGTTGCCTTCGACCTGAATGGCCTCGCGCGCGCGCTCGTCGCCGACGAAAGCCTGGACCGGCGACAACAAGATCAACGCCAAGCCCATTGTCGAGCCCAGCGCCTTCGACGGTCCCATGACCTACAACCTATCTTCCGTTGCTTTTTCGTCCGTTTATCGAAGTGTGTTGGCGGGGCGAAACCATGTCTGCGGCGGGGAAAGATGATGCCTTAAGTATTAATGTCTGCCACAATTTCGACGCGAGGCGTGATCGCGTCATCCTGAAAATGTCGCATAGCCGCTTCAAATGACTTTTAGTCGTTGCGTCAGACGGCGCTCGGTCACCTCGCAAGATGAAGGACGAGCGCTTGAGGGAGCATCACATGCGTTACGTCGCTTTCATCCTTGCTTTGCTGTTGTTTGCCGAGAACGCATCGGCCGTGTCCTCGCCGGAAACCGATCCGCGCGCCTCGCTCGGCGTGGTTCAACAATGGATTTACAATTATCGCGCCAAACCGGATTATGCGCATATTCCGGCCGCGATGCGCGTGTTGTTTCATGCGCAGACCTTCAAGGAGCCGGAGAATGCCGGCATTTATCTCGGCTTTCTCGCCGGCGCGATCGGGGCCAATCCGGCGAAAGCCGAAGCGCTGGTCAATAGTCTCTTTCCCGTGCCGGCGGAGGACGAATGGGTGATCGTGCGCGCGATCGCCTTTTCCGGCCTGCCCGATTGGCGCAATTTGATGCGCAAGGTTGCGCCCAAGATGCCGGGACGCAAGGTGATGATCGATGCGTATCTCGCCGGCTCCTTGCCTGTTCTCACCGAGATTCCGTTGGAAGAAACCAAGCCCGGCATGATGGACAAGGTCAAGACCGCGTTCACCAAGAACCCCTTCGCCAAGGACGACAAGAAATTGAAAATGCAGCAGACCTTCGCCGGCAATCAGGATCTGCTCGACACGCTCTGGGGTTATTATTTCGCGACCGGCTCGTTCCGTCCCATTTTGCGCATCATCGCGATGCTGCCTTGGAGCAAGAGCCGCGATACCGTCGATAAACTCACCATCGGCAGCATGGCGCGCTATACGCTTTCAAGCTACGCGGTGCGGGACGCATCCTTGCGCGAATATCTTCGCAGCGAGCTGAAGGTGCAAAATGACGCGGTGAAGGTGCCGCTCACCGAAGTGGTGGAAGCCGCCGACACGGTGCAGCTTGGCGCGGTGCGCAAGGATGCGCTGGCGGCGGTGGAAGAACTGAAAGCCAAGGGGTCGGACGCGCGTCGCAATCTCGATTTTTGGGGCCAGGTCGGCGTCGGCGCGGTCGCGCTCGGCTGCGTTTCGGCGGCGGCCCTTGGCCAGGTCGCGATCGGCATCCCTTGCGTGATCGGCGGCTCGGCCTCGCAAGGCCTGTTGTCGTTCTGGGAGAAGCAGCAGTAGCTAACCTTCATCATTCCGGGATGCGCCGTAAGGCGCAGGCCCGGAATCCATCGTGCCGTTAGCATGTTGGGAGAAATGGATTCCGGGCTCGCTCGTTTCACTCGCGCCCCGGAATGACGCCACCTCACACCGGCGTGGCGAGCGGTTTGCCCTTCTCCACGATATAGGTGGAAATGACGCGGGATTTCTTGTCGCCGTTCTTGGCGCCCGCATGCGGCGTGTTGGCGGGGATCACGGCGGCATCGCCCGGCCTGAACGTCTTGGTCGGCTGTCCCTCGATCGGCAGGTCGAAGCCGCCTTCGAGCATATAGGCGCTTTCGATGCCGGGATGGGTGTGCCGGCCGATGGTGACACCCGGCTCGATTTCGATATCGACGATGAGGGTGACGTAGCCCGGCGCCGGACCTTCGGTCTGCGAGAGGATTTTCCGCGTCACGCCCGACGTGGCGGCCGGCGGCGGCGTCTGCGCGGAAGCATCGGTGGCGATAAAGCCGGTGAGCGAACAAAGCGCGCAGGATGCGACGCTTGCAAAGTCTCGGCGTGAGAGCATGGAAAACCTCCCGTGTTGTTACCCGGTCTTTCGCAAAGCCGGTCGATGGGAAAACTGCCCGAGCGCGCTTTCCTTGGCAAGCGGCAATGATTAGATAACCCGGGTTGTCGATTTCGCATGTCACAGGGCGGTAGGCACGCCAGGGAGAGCGCCATGGGCTTTGTTTCGTTTCTGGTTCTATTGGCCGTTATTTACGTCCTCGTTTCGATCCGCATCCTCAAACAATATGAGCGCGGGGTGGTGTTCCTGCTCGGCAAATTCAGGAGCGTGCGCGGCCCCGGGTTGACGCTGATCTTCGCGCCGTTTCACACCATGACGCGGGTATCGCTGCGCACGGTGACGATGCAGATCCCCTCGCAGAAGATCATCACCAAGGACAATGTCTCGATCGATATCGCAGCCGTCGCCTATTACCACATCACCAATCCGGAAAGGGCCGTGATTGCGATCGAGAATGTTTATAGCGCGATCAGCCAGATCAGCCAGACCACCGTGCGCAACGTGGTCGGCCGCTTCAGCCTCGATCAATTGCTGGCGGATACCGCCAGCATCAATGAGCAGATCAAGAACGTGATCGATGGTCACACCGAGCCGTGGGGCTCGCAAGTCACGGCGGTGGAGATCAAGGACATCACGCTGCCGGAGAACATGCAGCGCGCGATGGCCAAGGAAGCCGAGGCCGAACGCGAGCGCCGCGCCAAGATCGTCGCGGCCGAAGGCGAATATCAGGCCGCGGTGAAACTCGGCGAGGCCGCCGACATCATCACGGCCCATCCCGTGGCGCTTCAGCTCCGCACGCTGCAAACCATGGCGGAAATATCGGTTGAGAAGAATTCCACGATCATCTTCCCGGCGCAGTTCATGACGACGGTCAAGGACGCGATTGCGCTTTTGGGGAAGGATGCGGCGGGGAAGCAGGTCGGCTATTAAAGCGCGATGAGATTTGGATGAATCGTCACCGTGCTTTAATGGTTTGATTGAGCATGATCTTTTCGGAAAACCGCTTCACATTTTTCCGGATCATGCTCTAGCCTCTACGGCTTGCCCGCCTCGGTCACCGGCCTGCCCCAACACACGACCAGCACGAGCGCGGCACACGCCACAGCCGCCAACAGCGCCCAGGCTTCATTGACCGACATCGCGAACGCCGCTCGTTCCACCATCGGGCGCACATAGGCCTCGATGGTGGCTGGCGTCACGTCGGGCGGGGGGTGCAGGAAAAGCTGCTCGTCAAGGCCGATCGCCTTTGCCGCCGACACGTCGCCCGCGATCAGGCCGTCGCGTAACGCTTCGCCATGGCCGATGCTGCGGCCAAAGAGAATGGTATCGATGACGGCGATGCCGATCGCGCCGCCGAGGTTTCGCATCAGGTTGAAGAGCCCTGAGGCGTCGGGCACTTGCGCGGCGCTCAGCGCGCCGAGCGCAAGGCGTGTCGGCGGCAACAGGCAGAACATGATCGCGACGCCGCGCAAAACTTGCGGTAAAAACATCTCGTCGAAATCGGCGGTCCGGCTTTGCCACGCGCTGAAGCCCAGGCCGAGCGCGAACAGCGCAAATCCGAAAGCCGATAATTTGCGCGGATCGAGCCGGCTTTCGAGAAGACCCGCGACCGGCGCGCTGATGAGCTGCGCCACGCCGGTGACAAGCATGATGGTGCCGATCTCAAAAGCGTCATGGCGGCGGACATAGGCAAGGAATACCGGCATCAGATAGACCGAACCGAACAACCCGACCCCGAGGCAAAAGCTTAAACCACAGCCGACCGCAAAGGCGCGCGCGGAAAGCGTCCTCAGTTCGACGATCGCGTGCTTGGCCTTTAGCGTTCGCCGAATAAAGCAGGTGGTCGCGACGGCGCTTGTCAGAAGAAGCGCGAGCGGGCGCGGCGACAACCAGCCCTCGAGCGGCGCTTGCTTGAGGCCGATCTCAAGGGTTGCAAGCGCCGCCGCCATCCAAACGAGCGAGAGACGATCCAGGCAGGAAAATTCGGCGAAGTCGGGTTTGTCTTCGGGAAGCAGAAACGGGGTTGCCGCCATCGCCAACAGCCCGGGTACGACATTGATCAGAAACAGCCAATGCCAGGACCAGGTTTCGGTGATCCAGCCGCCGACCACGGGGCCGATGGACGGTGCCAGCACCGCCATGATGCCGGCCATGGTGGTGGCAATGGGGTGCTTCGGAAGCGGAAACAGCAAGAACACCGCGGAGAATACCGCCGGGATCAAGGCGCCGCCGGCAAAGCCTTGGCATATGCGAAAGGAAATCAGGGTCGCGAAATTGTCGGAGAAAGCGCAGCCGATCGAGGCCGCCGTGAACAGGCTGATCGCACCCACAAACAGCCAGCGCAGCGAAAGCAGACGCGTCAACCAGCCGGTCAAGGGAATGGCTGTTATTTCGGCGATCAGATAGGCGGTCTGAATCCAGCTCATTGCATCGCGCGAAATGTCGAGCGCTTCCTGGATCGCCGGCAGTGAGGTCGCAACCACCTGGATGTCGAGGATCGCCATGAACATGCCAAGGCACATCAGGATGAAGCCGAGCCAGGTGGCAGGGCTTGCTTCCTCCGGCGCCGCCGTCTCGATCGCAACACTCATGCGGCGCCTTTTGGGGAAAGCGCGCGTGAGGCCGCAAGGCCGCGATTTTCGGCGCGGATGCGAATGAAAAGAACAAGGCCGTTGAGCAGGGTGAAGAGAAGCGCGAGCGTCTGCAAATGCAGCATCAAGGGCAGAAGCGCGATCTCGGCGGTGACGACCACATAATTCGGGTGGCGGAGAAAACGATAGGGGCCAGCGGATATCAATGGCGCGTTCGGCAGCACGATGATCCGTGTCGTCCAGCGTTCGCCCAGCGTTGCCATCACCCAAACGCGCAGGCCCTGGAGCGCGACATAGGCCAAAAGCGCGATTTCATTCGGCGCCGCGTCGTGTCCGAACACCCACAGCGCGATCAGCCAAGCGGCATGCACCGCGACCATCAGGGGGTAATGGCTGGCTGCGATTTCGATCGCGCCGCGCGCCATGAGTCTCGACGTGTTGCGATAGGAGAGAACAAGTTCGCCAGCGCGTTGCGCCGTTACCAGGGCGAGGATGAATTCGGCTGTCGTCACGCCGCGTGACGCAACGAGACGCAGCTTGCGGTGAAGCCGGGTCCGAGTGCGGTGAGAAGCGAGCGCGGCGGCAATCCGCGCGCGCGGGTACGTTCGAGAATGAACAAGACGGTCGGCGCCGACATATTGCCGTATTCGGCGATCACCTGCCGCTCGTGTTCAAGCGTGCCCTGATCGAGCGACATCGCGGTTTCGATCGCGTCGATCACCTTGGCGCCGCCGGGATGGCAGATGAATTTGTCGAAATCATCGACCGTGAGCTTCATGCGGCCCAGAATCTGCGTCAGCGCCGGTTTGAGTTCGGTGGTGACGAATTCGGGCACGGTGCGGCGAAGGATCACGCCGAAGCCGAGCGGGTCGATACTCCAGCCCATCACGTCGAGCGTATCCGGCCACAAATGCTCGCCCGTCGCCTCGATCTGCGTCTGCCCGCCATCGCCGGCGCGTAACACGATCGCGGCCGCGCCATCGGCGAACAGGCTGGTGGCGATGATGTTGGCCTTGGTCAGTTCGTCGAGCCGAAACGCGAGCGAGCAAAGTTCGATCGTCACCAAAAGGACGTTGGTGCCGGGACGCGCCTGCGCCAGCCGGGAGGCGATCGACAGGCCCGAAGCACCGCCGGCGCAGCCGAGCCCAAATACCGGCACGCGCGAGACATCGGAGCGAAACCCCATGCGGCGATGGACGCGCGCATCCAAGCTTGGGGTCGCAATCCCGGTCGAGCATACGGTTACGACCGTATCGACATCGCTGGCCCGAAGGCCGGCGCTTGCCAGCGCCTTGTTCGCGACATCGAGGTACAGCGCTTCGGCGCCTTCAAGAAAGGCTTCGGTACGCTCCGGCCAGCCGCGCGGCGTCAAATACCATTCGAACGGTTTCACGCCGTGGCGTTTGATGATTCCGGTGTTGGTAAAAATGCTCGCGAAACGTTCGTAATCGGGAAAGCGGCTGCCGAAAATGTCCCACGCCGCGTCCACGACATCTTTTTGCAAAAAAGTGTGTGGGGGGACCGATGTCGCGAGAGAGAGGAGGGCAGCCGGGGGCATGGACAAATTTTCCGTGTCACTTTCCGTTATCATGGGAACAGCGACAAGGCCGGTTTATTTCGGCGCTTTTGGGGTCGGGGGTCACTAAAGTGTGAAATATCCCCATAATTTGAGTTCCGCCCCGCCTATTTGAAGTTCCTGCACCGCAAGCGGCGAATTTCGATCCAGGCCGATTGCGGCCGAAACGCCACGCAAAAGGGGGGACGATATTCCGCCCGCGCTTTTCGAGACAGGAACGACGTCAAACCGGATCAGGGTATGGTAGATGGAGGTTTGCGGACATCAAGGGATCACCCTTGATCTCAGGGTTGTTTATTGACATTCTTGCAACTTCAGCCTTTGGCGCTGAAGTGCGCAAGATGAAACCTAAGAGCATATCCAAGAGCGCGAGATGAAAGATTGCACGCCTGTTTCGGAATTGAGCGCCGCGCTGGGCCATCCCTCCCGCGAAACCGTCGAGGGGTTGCGGCTGTGGAAGGCGTTCGTCAAACTCACTCCTTCGCGGCGCTCTGAAGTGCTGGCGCTGGTCGAGCGGCTGGCGCGCGTAGAGATTTCATAGCGCGCGTCAACATGATCCGGTCCGAACCGCCGCGTTAGCGCGGGGGACGCCGCCCATTCGCCTCCGACCGCGAAATATGATATTTGGAAGTAACTTTAAGCGAGGTGGACATTCGCGAGCGCCGCAATGACGAGCGGAACGCGGTTGTCCCCCGGGCAAGGAGCTCCAATGGCTGAATCGAAACTGGAAGTGCCGGCCGAGCTGCGGGATCTGGCGGAAAAGACCATCGAACAGGCGGAACGCGCATTCGGGATGTTTTTCGAAGCCGCCAATAAATCCGTCGGCTCGATTCCAAATCCGGGAACGGAAATTTCCAAACAGGCCTTGTCGTTCACCGAACAGAACATGAAGGCGGCGTTCGAGCATGCGCGCAAGCTCGTGCACGCCACCGATCTCCAACAGGCCCTGCAAATCCAGTCGGAATTTCTACGAAGCCAGTTCACCAATGCCGGCGAGCATATGCGCCAGATCAGCGGCGAGGTGATGACCGCCGCGCGGGAAACCATGAAATCCAAATCGTAACGAACGCGGCGCGGCTAAAGCGCTTTCAAGAAGCTTTCGCTTTGTGAGCAATAAATGCCAAGAGCGCCCTTATGTCCGGTGACCGGCAAACCAATGGTTCGCGGCACGCGACCCTTGGAGCTGTCTTACAAGGGACAGTCCGTCACCGTTGAAATGCCTGGTTGGTATTGTGACGAGTCCAACGAAAGCGTTCATGCGGCCGAAGACATGAAAGTTTCTGATACCGCCCTAATCCTACTGCGTCATAACCGGCCTATCCCCTCATCCTGAGGAGCTTGCGCGAGCAAGCGTCTCGAAGGATGAGGCCGAAGAAATAGTAATGTGGCCTCATGGTTCGAGACGGCGCAAGGGCGCCTCCTCACCATGAGGGTCTTATGACACAGTAAGACTAAGAAGCTTGAAAAGAAAGTTGAGCATCTCTTGAAGCGGCGTAACTTAAAAAATATGCCTACGGATAAGGCGCCGTGTCGATCTGGGTGATCAGCGGTTTGTCGGTGGGAACGGGCGAAAGGTCGCTGGCGCTGGCGTCGTTGAGAAATCGATCGAGCGCGCTCTCGATCTGCTCCTTGGCGGTTTCGGGCCCGCGATCGCTCATCCAAGTGTGCTGAAACGGCGTCTTGATGATGTCGATGCCTTCCGTCTTGGCTTGTTGTGGGCTCGGCAGCACGCCGGGATCGGTCTTGAAGTGCGGATCGCTCGAGCGGAACGACAATATCTTCATCTTCTCGTTGAGCACGAAGGGCATGCGTAAATTGTCGAGGGTGATGACTTTCGACACCAGCTCGGGATGTTCCCTGGCGCAGAACATCGCCACATCCCCGCCATTGGAATGTCCGACCAGCGTCAGATGGTCGTAATCGGCGTTCGGCTGAATTTTCTTCAATTGGCCGAGGACAAAAAGAATATTCGCTTCGCCGCGTTTATAGACGTCAAGGCGGCCGACATAGGGCAGACCTTCCTCCGTGACCAAGGGCGGATCGCTCGGCAGATCCTGCTGAATGCTCGCCACGAGATATCCACGCGCGGCCAGCACGTTTTCCAGGAAAGAATATTCGGTGTTCTTGACGGTGTTGCCGTTCGAGAGGATGGCGACAGGAAGCTTCCATGCGCCGGCATCGGCCTTCATCTCATAGTCGCGGCGTACCGCGAGATCGACCGAGACCGGGCGCTGCCGCGCGGCGTCGAATAAATCGAGCGCTTCGTGCCGAATGGCCCATTTGCTCGCGGCGATGTAAAGCCCGCCGCCAAGGGCGCAAAGGCAGGCCAATATCGCAAAGGCCCGTTTCATGATTTCCGTCCCCAACTCCTTCCTTTGAAAGATGGGGTTTCAACGCGGCAACTACGAGTTGGGGCGGCCTTTCGCCCAAATTAATTTTATGAAAGCTTTTGTTGCATTGCAACAAAGTCTGAAAAACCTCGCGCATGAGCTTCGCCCGAATTTCTTCACCCAGCGGCAATGATCCCTAAGTCGCCAGCTCGGACAGAGAAGCTTGCGCGTGGCGCTCGAAAATGACTGCACCCTGACGCTTGGCAACGTCGGCCGCGGTTGCGAGGGCGGCCCGCGCCTCAGCCTTGTTGCGGCGGTCGAGCGCCAGCAGGCAGGCGCCGCGCAAGCGATAGATCTCCGGTAAATAGAAGCCGACGCCGGCCTCGTCGATGCCCGCGAGCGCGCGGTCGAGATGGCTGAGCGCGTCCGAGGGCCGGCCGGCGCCGAGCAGTACTTCCGCAGCCAAGCCGAGATAGTATTGCGGCAGTGGACCGACGGCGGTGGCATTGGCAATTTCGGCGTCGATGAGCCGCACGGCGTCTGCGGCGGCTGCACCTGACGCCGTTGCCCATCCAACCAAAATCAGGCTGCTGGCGCGCCATGGCGGCAGGCCGAATTTTTCGGCCAGTGTGGCCGCGCGGTGCGCCGCGGCGTAGGTTGCCTCGCGGTCTCCGCCAAACTGGTGGCCCATACAAGTGCTGTGCAGCCCATGCGCGAGGCTGTTTGGATGATCGATCATTTCGGCCAGCGCGATTGCCTGTGTGAAATGCTGCCTCGCATGCTGTCCTTCGCCCAATAGTTGCCACGAATTGCCGCATTGGGCATGCGCGCAAACGCAGGGATCGTGACCGCCAAAGGCGTGCGCAAGATGACGGTGCTGCGTCACATCGTAAAGCGAGATAGCGTGCAGGCTCCCTTCTATCGTGCCGCGGACATCGCCACGAAAATGCGCGGTCGAAAGCTGGCAATGATAGGCTTCGAGCAACAACTCGCGGTCGCCTGACTGTTGTGCGAGTAACACCAGTTCGTCGGCACGGTCGCGTGCCAACGCCGTCTTACGGCGCAGATTGGCGTTGATCCAAAGTCCCCATTTGGCTTGAAAGGACGCCGAGCCATCGCCAAGCTCCTCGCCGATCTCGGCGGCTTTGATATAGGCCGTTTCGGCATCAATATTTTGTAGACCGTGCGTGACCACAGACGCCGAACCAAACTTCAGCAAGAAATCCAGTTGCCGCCGCAAACCATTCGGTGGCGGTAGGGCCTTGGCGAGACCGAGCCCGGCAGTGAAATGCGCAATCGCCTCCACATAGGCCGAGCGGCTCACGGCCTGATCGCCAGCTTTCATGCGGTAATCGCAAGCCGGCGAGTTGAGTTCGGCTTCGCCGAAATGGTGGGCCAACAGGTCTGGTTCGTTCGCGGCGACGTCGCCGAAGCGCTGCTCCAGCACCTGGGCCACGCGCCCATGCCATTCGCGCCGGCGCATCAGCAACAGGCTTTCATAGGCCGCGTCGCGTACCAGTGCGTGTTTGAAGTTAAATCGTCGTTCGAGGTCGCGCTCCTCGGGAAACACAATTCCCGAGGCCACGAGTTTTGCCAGGTGGCTATCGAGTTCGTCACCGTTCTTACCGGAAACCGCTTCCAGCAGAGCGAAGGTGAATTGCCGACCTATCACAGCGGCGATCTGGGCCAGTTCGCGCGCGCCGCCGAGGTGGTCGAGGCGGGCCATCAGCGAATCCTTGAGCGTCGCCGGCACCTCGTCTTCACCGGCCGATTCCATGATGCTCCGGGTCAACTCTTCGACGAACAGCGGCACGCCATCGGTCTTGTCGACGATCGTGGCGATCGTGTCTGCCGTCAGGCCATGCGTGGCGGCGACGCCCGCGACGACTTGCATGCTTTCGGCGCGGCCGAGCCGTCCGAGCGTTATCAGCGTCGCGTGCGGTCTTCCGAGCCAGGGCGGCTTGAAATCCGGTCGCGCCGATACCACGACAAGCAGTCGCGCGCGACCGATGCTATCGGTCAACCGCGTCATAAGCTCTAGCGTAGTGGCATCGATCCAGTGTGCGTCTTCCAGCACGACCAGCACCGGATCACCATCGCTCGCTTGCGTCAGGAGATCGACGATCAATGCGAGCGTCGTTGCCTTGCGTTGCGCCGGCGGCAGCGCCGCTGGAGCGGGTTCGGTCAGTGGGATCGCCAGCAATTCGGCCAACAGCGGCAGCGCAGCCGGATTGGCGATGTGTCGCGCCGCAAGCAGCGCGCGCAGCTTCTCGGCGCGCGCGTCCGCCTGATCGGCTGTCGAGAGGCCGGCCGCGCGGGTGAGATACTGGATCACAGGGTAGAGCGCGCTGTCGCTGTGATAGGGGGAACATTGCAGATTGATGCGCGCATGGGCTTCGCCAGCAAGCTCTTGCTGAAGTGCCTCGATCGCGCGCGACTTGCCGATGCCGGCCTCCCCGGTCACGATCAAAATCTGACCTTCGCCTTGCCGTGCCCGATGCCAGCGCTCGCGCATCAGGCCCATCTCATGGGCGCGGCCGATCAGCGGCAGGTCTCCGGTGCGGATCGCCGCAAAACGGCTTTCGACCGAGGTTTCCCCGCAAACCCGCCAGACCGGCACCGGGCGGGCAAAGCCCTTCAACTCATGATCGCCGGTGTGGGTAAGTTCGAACAGGCCGCCCAGCAGTTTTTGGGTCGATTCGCTGATGAGGATACAGCCCGTCTCGGCCAGCGCCTGTAGCCGTGCGGCGAGGTTCGGCGTCTCGCCGACGATGGTCCGCTCCTGCGCCATGCCGGTGCCGATGATTTCGCCGACCACGACGAGGCCGGTGGCGATGCCGATCCGCGTCTGCACGCGCGCGCCGTCAGGCATTTCGATAGCGCGGACTTCCGACAGGATGTCGATCGCGGCGCGAACGGCGCGTTCTGCCGCGTCCTCAAAGGCGCAGGGAAAACCGAAATAGGCCAGCACGCCATCGCCCATGAATTTGGCGACGAAACCGCCATAGCGTCCAATCACGCCGGCGACCGCGTCCTGGTATCGCCGGATCACGCCGCCGAGCAGTTCTGGATCGAGCTTTGCCGACAGCGCCGTCGAGCCGACCATGTCGATGAACATCACGGTCACTTGCCGCCGTTCGGCATTGCTGGAACCGGATTCTGGCGCGGCAGACGATTTGTCGGGGAAGGGAACCTGTTCGGAGGAAACCGTCTTGACGCCGCGCGTACCGATCGCTTTCAAAAGTCGGCGGCGGTTTCCTAGTGACAGTCCCAGTTTCTCAAGATCGTGGTCATCAAGATCGGCAAGGATATCCAGATCGATATCGTTCGCCTCAAACGCGGCGGCATATTGCTCCAGATTATGACTATGTAACCAGTCGCGAAGATCGCTCATGCCGTTGGTTCCCCGCCTTTAGGACAAGGCGCCTTCGCCCCTTATAGGGTTTGCGGTTCGGCGAGCAATAGGCGACGGAGCGACTGGCTGCCTGTCTTGAAGGTTACGCGCGAGCTGCTTTCCCCTTGATCATCGCGACCACGGCCTCGATCACCGAAGTGATCGCCGCGTGACGGTAGGCCCAGCGCGGGTCGGCATCGGGAGAGGCGATCACCATGGTCGCGTTGGCCTCAAACAGCAGCAGATCGCCGTCAGCATTCAATCCGAAATCGATGCCGGCATAATCGAGGCCGAGCGCATTGCGGATGGCGGTCAGCGCAGCAAACGCTTTCTTGCCGAGAACGGCCGGCATGTCGTTCAGGAAGGCCATTTCCTCAGTGCGGTGATCGGGGTGATCGGCCATGTCGGAGGTGAAATAATGCACCTTCCAATCTCTGGAGATCGCCAGATGCAGCGGGAAAATCTCTCCCCCGATCATCATCACGCGGTATTTGCGCGCATTGCCGTCTGCCCCGCGCGCATCGAGATATTCGATGACGAGAAGCTCCTCGCCGGGAAGCGCCGCGGCGGCCTCGGTAAGTTCATCGGCTTTTTCGACCAGCACGAAATTGCGCCCGGTGTGATAGCCGGGTGAGCGCAACAGCAGCGGGAAGGCAAAGCGATGATCGGCGATCCAGGCAGCACCTTCACGGCCGGCCAGAACCGCGCGCGTCGCGGGTAATGTTTTCGGTGTCACGACGCCCGGCAACGCCGAAAGCCTCGCGGCGTTGTCGATGCGGCCGGTTTTCTTCACCGCGCGGGGATCATTGATGACCGGCGCGTTCGAGCGCGCGGTGAGGCGGATCGCCGCGTCGAGCGCCGGTTCGCACAGATCGGCATCCCCAATCGCGTTGAAGATCAACCGATGCGGCGGCAGCTCTGTCGCCGGATCGAGATGATCGGCGACCACGACGGTGGTCAGAAAGACGCGGTCATCGAGAAAGGGCGCGGTTGGAATATTGCCGCCGCCCGAGGACACGAGTTGCAAAAGCGGGATCGGCGGGGCGTTGCCGCGATAGGGCAGCGTCGAGATCGCGTGCGCGCGAAAGCCTTTGCGAAAGTGTGCCGCGGCGCCCTCGCGGTCGCCTTCGTCGGCGAGCACAGCGCCCATGCCTTGATGGGCGCCTGCGTGATTTGGATCGACCTTCAGGGCGGCTTCATAATGGGTGCGCGCTTCAGAATGGCGGTTGGCGCGGAGCAGAAGGTTTCCGAGGTTGACATGCGCCATCGGGTTGTCTGGATGATGCAGGATCGCCTCGGTATAGACGCGGCAGGCAGCGTCGATCGCGCCTTGGCCCGCGAGCAGCGTGCCGAATTCGTTGAGCGCGCTGAAATGGGTCGGATGTTTTTGCAGGATCGCGATGAAGGCTTGCTGGGCCTCCTGCCAGCGATCGAGCGCGCCGAGCAAAGCCGCGCGTTCGATGTCGCTTGCGAGGCTGTCTTGCGTGCCGCGCGAATGCGCCAGGCGCTCGTCCAGCTCGCGAAGCCGAGCTTCCTGCGCGAGGCGGGGCGCCCAGCCGCTTGAGGCGGAAGCATTATCGTTCAAGGCGGCCACAGTTGCGAAATCCAAAAAGAAGGTCTCGCGACCGCATTAGCTGATTCGCCGGCTTTTCACGCCTTGGGGATATGGGCCTCGGGTCTTGGTATCGGCCTTCAGGGCTGCTTTTCGAAAGTGACCCCGATCCGCTTTTCCTTGCGCCAGACCACCCGGCACGGCAGTTGCTTGCCATCGGTCACCAGCGTGAACTGGGCGGGGATTCCGACCGGGCTGATGACATCGAGCGCCGCGCCGGTCTCCGAAACGTTGCGGACGGTGCAATCGATCGCCCCCCCGCCGCCGAAGGTGATCTTGCCGCCCTTCAAGACCCGATGTCTGGTTGCAATCCGGTGCTCGTTCATCGGACCGTTCGCTCCAATGCCAACAATATAGATGCCCTTGACGGATATAGAACCCCGGAGCTTCCGGGGTTTTCCGCCGTTTGTAAAAAATGTTAAAGGACCAACGTTAAATTTCGATTTGCATCGAGTGTGGCGGTTTGGGATGGCTCATCGCATCCCAGGCGCCGTCCGGTCTGTGTCTGCCCAAGGGGGTGATCAGGGCCATGAACGCTTCAGCCAAGCCGAATCTGCCGAAAAGGATCGCCGTCCTTGGCGCGCCGATCGAGATTGGCGCCTCGCAACGCGGCACGCTGATGGGACCGGCGGCGCTGCGCACCGCGGGGCTCTTGACCGTGCTGGAGGGCCTTGGGTTTGCGGTCGAGGACCATGGCGAGTTGTCGATTGACGAGGTCGCTCCGCTCGACGACGCCCCACCCGGCAATGCTAGACATTATCGGGAAATCCAGCGCTGGACGCGGGCCTTGAGCGCGCGGGCCTATCAACTCGCCGCCAGCGGGGCCATCCCGATCTTTCTTGGCGGCGATCACTCGCTGTCGATGGGTTCGGTGAACGGCGTGGCGCGCCATTGCCGCGAAGCGGGCCGCGAACTCTTCGTGATGTGGCTCGACGCGCATGCCGATTACAACACGCCCTCGACCACGATCACGGGCAACATGCATGGCATGTCGGCGGCCTTTCTGTGCGGCGAAGAAGGGCTCGATGGGTTGTTAGGGAGCGAGCCGCGCGCCTCGATCGATGCCAGTCAACTGGAGCTGTTCGGCACCCGTTCGATCGACAAATTGGAAAAAGACCTGTTGCGGCTTCGCCGCGTCAGCGTCGCCGACATGCGCCAGATCGACGAATTCGGCGTTGGCGTGTTGATCCGCCGCGTCATCGACCGGGTGAAGGCGCGCGACGGCGTGCTGCATTTGAGTTTCGACGTCGATTTCCTCGATCCCGACGTGGCGCCGGGCGTCGGCACCACGGTGCCGGGCGGAGCGACCTATCGCGAGGCGCATCTGATTATGGAGCTTCTGCACGATTGCGGTCTGGTGCGCTCGCTCGACATCGTGGAACTCAATCCGTTTCTCGATGAACGCGGTCGCACCGCGCGCCACGTCGTGGACCTGATCGGAAGCCTGTTCGGCCAGCAGATTACCGATCGCGCGACGCCGACCAACGCGGTCTAAAGATCGGAACCTTCGCCGGCGAAAAACCGCGAATTCGGGCTTCAGGCGATCTTGCTCTGCGCGACGATGGCCTCTAACCGGGCGATGTTTTCAAGCAGGCGTTGGCTCGTGAGCACCAGGAAGTAATAGCCGAATTGCGGATTCTGGAAGTAGATCTCCAAAAGCTTTTCGTAAGTGATGGTGAGCACATGGCCGTCTTCGAGACAAAGGACGGTCGCGGTGCGCTTGTTGTCGGGTGAAAGAAAACCGAGTTCGCCCATCAGCCTTCCCGGCGGCAGTTCGACGCTGATTTCCTTGACCAGAAATTTCCCGGTGACGGTCAGGAACATTTCGTCGGCGTCGTCGTCCTTTTTGAACAGCACGTCGCCCTTCTTGTATTTGCGCTCGGTCATGAACGGCTTCAGCCATTCCATCGAGGTGTCGCCTTGGGTCGCGCCGCGCGCCATCTTCACGAGTTGAAGCATCTGACGCAGCCGATAGGCGTTGATCGGGACCAGTAGCAAGTAGAGAAGCAGTGTCTTGATATCGCCGGCCAATGCGCCGAAGCCGGCGAAGAAGGCGCAGCCGAACATGTTCGCCACCCGTAGCGGCACCATCGTCTGCGTCAAAAGGGTCGCGACAAAAAACACCGCGCCGACCAGCGCGAACATATTGGCCAGCGTGATATTGGCAAGAAAGAGTTCGAGCAGACGGTTGAAGATGGCGTCGTAGGTAATATTGTTGGGGTCAAGACCGAGTTGGA
>DATGJS010000196.1:0-20055 GCA_035295025.1 Bradyrhizobium sp. | reverse complement strand
ACCCGAGGAATTATCCTAAACCAAAGCGCCATCGCGATGACGCATTCAAATCTCATCGCACTTTATGACACGTCCACCTCGACGAAACCCACGCCATCGAGGTCGAAGCGGTAGTGAGCCGCCTGCTCGGGAAAGACGGTCTTCATGACGCTTCCCGTCATCACGATTTGACCGGCCCTTAGCGCCGTCCCGCGTGAGGCCAATTGGGTGGCAAGCCAAGCCACCGTGTTGAAGGGATGCCCCAGGATGTCACCGCCCCGTCCTTCGCCGACCGGATGTCCGTCCCTGACGGCGCGGCCAAGCACGGGCGCGAGATCCGGCCATTCGGGTTTGAATTCCGACAATACGATGCCGCCGTTCCACGAATTGTCCGCGACCAGCGACAGCACATCGAGATGGCCATAATCCGCGTCGCGATCATCGACCAGTTCGATCGCCGCGCAGACGCCCTCGATATGAGGCTCGATCGTCTCGGCGGTATGAAGGGCGCGCGTGGCCGGAATGTCCGACTTGAGGCGGACGGCGATCTCAAATTCAAGACCAAGCCGGCCAAAGTCCGAACGATGGAGGGTCACCCCTGTTTGGTGCACGCGCCGCGCCAGTACGACACCCGCGATCGGATGGTCGATCCGGCAAAAGGCTTGCATCGCGGCCGAGGTCAATCCGATTTTATAGCCCGTGGGTTCTCCGTTGTCGCGGCGCAGCAACGCCACATATTTGCTTTGGATATCGTAGGCATCCGCGATATTGGCGGGCGCATCCGGCGCGCCGAGCGTCTTGAAACGATGGCGGGCCCGGTGTTCGGCCAATAGCCACTCGGCCGCGCGTTGGGCCGCGATATCTTCCATGTGGGCGTCTCCTTAATTTCCACAAATCTTAGCCGCTTACGCGTCCCGGTCAAACCGCGGGGTGGACCTCACCGATCGCAGGGCTGCGCTTGCGAAAGCGATTCGTTGGCGGAGGACGGCCTGCTCTTGTCGGTTTGCTCCTTGATCCGATAGCGTGTCGGCGAGCACGCGGATCGTTTTTTCGCGATGTCATCTTACGGTCTTTAACGGCTGTCAAAATTTCGCAAACAAAGGTTCATATGATCAAGGTCAACGGACGAAGCTACGCCAAGCCTCGGCGCCCCACGGTCGTCGTTTGTCTCGACGGCTGCGACCCGCGCTATCTCAACTTCCCCAACGCGGCAGCGGTGTTTCCGAATATTTCCAGGATGATGCGCGAAGGCTTCTTTGCGCTGGCGGACGCGGCGATGCCGACCTTCACCAACCCCAACAATGTCTCGATCGTCACCGGCGCGCCGCCTTCCGTTCACGGCATTTCCGGCAATTACTATCTCGATCGCCAAACCGGCGAGGAGATCATGATTGTCGATGCGAGCCCCATGCGCGCCACGACGATTTTCGCCGAAATGTCGCGCGAGGGCGTGCGGGTCGCCGCGATCACCGCCAAGGACAAGCTCAGAAAGATGCTGGGTCACCGCATGGCGGGCGGAATTTGTTTTTCCTCCGAGAAAGCCGGTCAGGCCAATTTGGCCGAGAACGGCATCGCGGACGTCGAGGCGCTGGTCGGGCGTCCGTCGCCGGACATGTATAGTCCCGATCTTTCGTTGTTCGTGCTCGATGCCGGCATCAAGCTTTTGGAGCAGAAGCGCGCCGACCTGTTCTATCTTTCATTATCGGACCTGGTTCAGCACGCTCATGGCCCGGGCGAAGGCGAAGCCGATGCCTTCCATCGCGCGGTCGATGCTAAAGTGGGACGGCTGGCGGAACTCGGCGCGGTGGTCGGACTGATCGCCGATCACGGCATGAATGACAAAACCGGAGCCGAGGGAACGCCGCGTGTGGTTTTTCTGGAAGAAGAACTCAACGATCGTTTCGGCCCCGATGCGGTGCGTGTGATCTGTCCGATCACCGATCCCTTCGTCAAGCATCATGGCGCGTTGGGATCGTTCGTGCGTGTCTATCTGCGCGCCAAGCTCGATCTGGCCGAGGTGATGGACACAGCCGCCGCCTTGCCTGGAATTGCGCTCGTGCTCGACGGCAAAAGCGCCGCGCTTCGTTATGAGATGCCGCTCGACCGCGAGGGCGATTTTGTCGCGATTGGCGACACCCATGCCGTCATCGGTTCGAGTCGCGCCGAGCACGACCTTCGGGGTCTTCACGGCCATCGCCTTCGCTCCCACGGCGGATTGAGCGAGCAAATCGTGCCCTTCATTGTGTCGCACCCGGTGAACGAATCTTACCGGAAATTGGCTGAGGCCAGGCGGCTGCGCAATTTCGATATCTTCGATTTTG
Source organism: Bradyrhizobium sp. (assembly GCA_035295025.1). GTDB lineage: Bacteria > Pseudomonadota > Alphaproteobacteria > Rhizobiales > Xanthobacteraceae > Bradyrhizobium. The sequence goes on along the minus strand of DATGJS010000196.1, from coordinate 17,755 downwards.
TTCTCAATGGTGTGCCGTAAGCTCAAACCTTATCCAAGGGGTCGCGACGATGGTCGAAACAATGCAGGGCGTTATCGGGTCGCTTCCTGCCACGTCGGACAGCGAAGCCTTGTACAGACGATACAAATGGACCGCGTTGCTCGGCGTCTCGTTCTGCTATCTTTTCTATTATACCGGCCGCCAGACATTCGGATTTGCGATTCCCGGCATCCAAAAAGAACTCGGCCTCTCCAAGGAAATGCTGGGTTGGGTGAGCGCTTCGATGCTGTGGGCCTATGCGCTCGGCCAATCGATCAACGGCAATCTCGGAGATAAATTCGGCGGGCGCGCCATGATGTTGGCGGGCGCGCTGTTGTCGTTCGCGGCGAATTGGACCACCAGCTTCGCTTCGAGCTTCATTGCTCTTCTGCTGGCGTGGGGCGTCAACGGCTATTTCCAGGCGATGGGTTTTGCGCCGGGCAGCCGGCTATTGTCCAATTGGTGGGGACAAAAGAACAGAGGATTTGTCTATTCGTTTTATGTCGGCACGTCCGGCTTTTCCTCCGTGCTCGCTTATTTCCTGCCAATCGTCATTCTCGGAGACCTTGGACTCGATTGGCGGTGGATTTTCCGCCTGTCGGTCCTCTTGATGCTGTTCGGCGCGATTGTGATGTTTTTCACCGTTCGGGAGCGGCCGGAGGATATCGGCTTAAGCCCATCGACCGATGAGCCGGCGTCCCATGACGACGGAAACGGAAGCGTCCCGACGCATGCCAGCTTGGCGCGTTATGGCATGGTGCTGTCGAACTGGCGTCTTTATGCGGCGGGCCTGTCGATCGGATTTCAGAACGCGGCGCGATATGCCCTGCTGGTTTGGATCCCTGTGCATTTTCTTGGGCCGAATTGGAAATCGGCATCGGCGGTTCTCGATCCGGTCTGGATCACGGTCGCTTTGCCGGTCGGCATGGCGCTGGGGGCTTCGACCAATAGCTGGTTATCCGACATCCTGTTTCAGTCGCGCCGATACCCCGCCATCATTACCTACATGGTCCTTGCCGCCGTCATCGCGATGGCGATGAGGTTTGTGCCGAACGGCAGCCTGCTTGGAATTTTAGGCCTGTTTTTGTGCGGCTTCTTCGTGTTCGGTCCGGCCTCTTCTTTCTGGGCGCTCTGCCCGGATATTTTCGGCCGACATTTGTCGGGCACCGCAACCGGGGTCCTCAATTTCATTTCTTATGCCTGCGCGGGTCTTGGAGAACCTCTCATCGGCCGCTTCATGGACCATACGGGAGATACGTCGGTTATTTTCCCGGTCGTGGCCACTTTGTGCGTGTGCAGCGCGTTTTCCGCGCTCCTGATCAGGCGATAGGCGAATTTGCCTTTGTTTTACGACGTCACGACACGGGCGATGGCCTCGGCGAGGTCGTGCTGGCTGAAGGGTTTTGACAGGCGCGGGATTCCTTCGCCCTCGCCTGGGCCCAATTCGGCATAGCCGGTGGCCAGGATAATGGGCAGTTCCGGTCTGTTGGCGCGGATGGCGGTGGCCAGCTCCGAACCTGTCATCCCCGGCATCAATTGATCGGTTATCATCAGATCGATCTGTTTGCCGCGGCGCAGGATATCGAGCGCATGTATCGCGGAGGGCGCGCTGTAGACGGTATGGCCGAGTTCTTCGAGCAGTGACGACGTATTGAGTGCCACCAGGGGATCGTCGTCGACGGTGAGGATCGCAAGCTTCTTTTTGAGAGGCTGCGGCGCGCGGGGTTCGGCGTCCTGCACCATCTCCACCAATCCGCCCGGTGCAGTCGGAAGGTAAAGCTCGGCGGTCGTTCCTTCGCCGGGCCGGCTCTTCAGAAGAAGCTTCCCGCCGGATTGTTCGGCCATACCGTGCACCATCGGCAGTCCAAGGCCCGTGCCTTTGCCCACCCCCTTGGTGGTGAAGAAGGGCTCCATCGCGCGCTTGAGCGTTGTCTCGTCCATGCCGGTGCCGGAATCGGTCACGCTGACGCAAAGATAATGTCCGGCCTTCAACCCGGGCACCTCGTTCCGCTCCGCCGCGCCGATCACGATCGTCCCTCCTTTGGGCATCGCGTCGCGACCATTGATCGCCAGATTGATGATCGCCAGTTCCAACTGGTTGGCGTCGGCGTTAACTTTGGGAAGTTTTGACGGGAAGCGGGTTTCAACCCGAATCGACGGCCCCAACGAACTTTGTAAAAGGCCGGTCATTCGCTGCACCACCTCGCGCATGTCGAGCGGCGTGAGTTTGAGTTCCTGGCGGCGCGCGAAGGCCAGCATTCTTTGCGTCAAGGCGGCGCCGCGTTGCGCCCCTTGAAGGGCATTGTCGATCAATTGCGCGACCTTTGGGTCGTCGCCGGGCAATCGCCTTCGCAACAATTCGAGACTGCCCTGGATGGCCATCAACAAATTGTTGAAGTCGTGGGCGATGCCGCCGGTCAAATGCCCGATCGCCTCCATCTTCTGCGCCTGGATCAGCACCTCGCGGGTCTCTTCCAGGGCGCGGGCCGTTTTCATCTGTTCGGTGATGTCGCGCGTGATTTTGGCGAAGCCGCGAAGCGATCCGTCGGGATTGTGGATCGCATCGATCACCACATTGGCGAAAAATTTCGTTCCGTCTTTTCGAACGCGCCAGCCTTCCCTTTCGTATTTTCTCTCCCGTGTCGCCACTTCGATCGCTTTTTGCGGCAAGCCGGCTTTCTTGTCTTCCTCGGTATAAAAGCGCGAGAAGTGCTGGCCGATGATCTCGTTTGGATCATATCCTTTGATGCGCCGGGCTCCCGAATTCCAGCTCGACACATAACCCTCAGGACTGAGCATGCAGATCGCGTAATCCGTGACGCCCTGCACCAGCAGGCGAAATTGCTCCTGGCTCTCGCGCAAAGCAGCCTCGGCTTTCCGCCGTTCGGTAAGGTCGCGCGTGATCTTGGCGAAGCCGATCAATTTTCCGGCATGGTCCCGAATCGGGTCGATAACGACATAGGCCCAGAATGTCGTGCCGTCCTTGCGGACACGCCAGCCTTCGTTCTCGAATTTGCCTTCGTGTTGGGCCGCTTCAAGCGCCCGGCGGGGCAAATCGGTTTTGCGGTCTTCTTCCGTGTAAAAGCACGAGAAGTGCCGGCCAATGATCTCGGACTCGTCGTAGCCTTTGAAACGCCGCGCCCCCGGATTCCAGCTCGTAATGGTTCCATCGGGATCGAGCATGTAGATGGCGTAATCGGTAATCGCGTCGATCAGCATGCGATAGCGGATTTCATTTGATTGCGAGGCCTCGAACCGTTCGATGTACTTCACTCGGTCACTCGCTATTCTCTGGATAATCGCCACCGGTCGGGATAAATGGCGGCCGCCACGGAAGTTCCCTTCTCCGTCCGACTTGGAGTTGAAATCGTTGCCGTGACCGTGCAAGGCTAGTGCCGCCATCCCTACACCACGCCCTTACAGCTTGCCATGCCCTTGCCCGATGTTGCCGCTCTACAAGTCCGCCGCATGCTGCTGCTGCGCGAGGAAGTCGCGCTGCTTGACCTTCGTCATGAGGCCGCTTTCGCCACCGGGCATCCTTTGTTCGCCGCCAATATGGCGGCCGACCGGATCGGCCTTGAAGCCGAAGCGAGGCTTCCGCGCAAGAATGTGCCGATCGTCCTTTATGATGCCGGTGAGGGCCTCGTGGCCGGCGCGGCGGATCGCCTGACGGCGTTAGGCTACTCCGATATTCGCGAGCTTGAGGGCGGGCTTGAGGCGTGGCGGAAAGCCGGCTTTGAGATTTTCATCGACGTCAACTCCTACGCCAAGGCGTTTGGCGAATTGGTGGAGGCGCGCCGCCACACACCTTCGCTGTCGGCGGAGGAGGTTGCGGGGCTGATCGCGAGCAAGGCCAATATCAAGGTGCTGGACGTCCGGCGGCCGGACGAATACGCGACCATGAATATCCCCGGCTCCGTCAGCGTGCCCGGCGCGGAATTGGCGTTGCGCGCCGGCCGCGCCGCGCCGGATCCCGAAACCACGATCATCGTGAATTGCGCCGGGCGCACCCGATCCATTATCGGCACCCAATCGCTGATCAATGTCGGGATCGCGAACAAAGTGGTCGCGTTGCGCAACGGTACCATCGGTTGGACACTTGCCGATCAAACGCTCGAACATGGCGCCGATCGTCACGGCGACATTGGTTTGTTCGAGGGCGCGCAAGCCAAGGCCCGCGAGGTCGCCTATCGCGCCGGCGTTCGGCATTTGAATCCGAATGAGGCCGCCGCGCTCGATGCGGATGATGCGCGAACGCTCTATCGCTTCGATGTGCGTCCGGTTGAAGAATACGCGGCCGGGCATATTCTGGGTTTTCGCCATTATCCCGGCGGTCAACTCGTGCAGGAGATCGATATGGCCGCGCCAGTGCGCGGTGCGCGTATTCTCTTGAGCGACGATAGGAATGTTCGCGCCGACATGACGGCGTCCTGGCTCGCGCAAATGGGCTGGGAGGTTTATGTGCTCGAAGGCGGCTATGATCGCGCGCTTGAGAGGGGGCCGCCTCAGGTTTGGCCCAGGCCCGATCCGTCGCAGCGCTATCGGCGGCCCTATGAAGGCACCAAAGTGTCGAAGGAGGCGATGCAGGCCTATCTCGATTGGGAGTTTGGCCTTGTCGAGCAGCTCAAGCGTGACGGCACGCACGGATTCTTCGTGATTTGAGGCGCGCATGCCGCGACGATGGTTCATCCAAATCTCATCGCGCTTTAGGCCACAATCTTCTCCAGCAGGTCGCGTACCAATCCTCTCATCAGATCGAGCTTATATCCGGTCATCGCGAGCGGCTTGGCGCCGGTTGTGGCTTGCTCCACGGCTTTTTCGATGGTCGCGGCGTTTGCGATTTTGCCTTGCGCTGCGAACTCGGCGGCGCCCAGCCGAAGTGGTACCGGCGCGATGCCACCCGCCACGATGCGGATGAATTTGAATGCGCCCTCCGCAATGACCGCGCGAATAATGATTTCCACCAGCGGCCATTCCGCATGGCTTCGGCTGATCGCGCGCTGGTAAAGCGCGCGTTCTTGGCCTGCGGGAGGGCGAAGTTCGATGCTCTGGATGATTTCGCCGGGCTCAAGGCGATGATCGATCCGGCCGTCGGAACCATCGCCCAGGAGCTGCGCGACGATCAGGCGCGGCCGAAGATTTGTGATGATGGTCGCATCATAGGCCATCAGCGCCGCCGCCATCGTGGAGGGATGGGGCGCGACGCAATCGCCGAGGTCGAAGACGACGCCATAAAGATGATTGCCGTCGCGGGCGGGACATTCATCGCCGCCCTTTTTGAGACAAGGAATGTGCGGGTCGCGGTAGTACCAGCATCGCGAGCGCTGGGCGAGATTGCCCCCGAGCGTCGCCACATGCCGCACTTGCGGGGTGGCGAGCCCGGCGGCGGCCGCGGTCAGTCCCGGATAGGCCAGCTTCAATCTCGTATCGGCGGCAAGAGTTGCAATGGTTGCGAAGGCGCTGATCCGCGCGGCCCCATCGTCCTTCCAGGCGATGTCGGGCGCGTCGGACGGCCGGGCGAGATCGGCGATCGGCCCGCGCGAGACGCCGCTTCGCCGCCGCTCAGAGAGATCGGTTCCGCCGGCACGAAATTCGGCGGGCGATAAAGGCGATACGGTATTGGCGCTCATGCCACGCTCTTTTGATTCAGGAGTGCCAGCAACAGACCGGGCTGGAGCGGAAGCGCGTTGACCCGAACGCCAACGGCGTTATGGATCGCGTTCGCAATCGCCGGCGAGGTCGGAACGGTCGCGACCTCGCCGATGCCGACGCTGCCGCCGAGCACGTGATCGAAACCGGCTTCGTCGAAATACACCTCGATCGCGGGCGTGTCGGCGATCCCCGGGATTCGATAATCTTCAAGCCCGGCGGTAAGGATATGACCGCGCGCATCGACCTCGCGCCCCTCATAGAGGGCATAGCCGATGCCCTGGATGATCGAACCCGCCGCCTGACTCTTTGCAAGGACAGGGGCTGCGGTTTTCCCGACCGCAATGCCGGTGTGAACGTTAAGGACACGGGTGTGACCAAGCCACGTATCGACCTCGACCTCGATCACCTGCACCGAGCTTGGCACGCCGGCACCGACCGCGAGATTCGAAAATCGCCGCAGCATCCAGCCGAACACCGCCCCCATGAAACCCGCTTCCTTCAACGGCGAGCGGATGCCGGGCGCCGTCAGCCGGCCGTCTTCGGGGCGGATCGCGGACACTTTGATGTCGCCGGACGCCGCGATCAATTCGCGCCAGGGGGCGTTGGAGCCGGCTGCCGGTTTTTGTTGGGCGTTGTTCTCGATTCTCTCCTTGAGTTTTTGAATCGCGAGCAATGTCGGCGGCACCACCGAGGCGGTGGTCCGGCTGCCGCCCGAACCGGGACCTTCGGCGAGATTGGAATCTCCAATTCTCACCTCGACCTCGTGCGGCTCAAGTTCGAAAGCTTGCGCCACCGTGTTGGCGATCACCGTGCGGCTGCCGGTGCCGATATCCTGGATGGCGGTGCTTGCGACCAATCGCCCGCCCTCGATGGCGAGCTCCACTTTCGAATCCGGTTGCCAAAAATAAAACCAATAGCCGCTCGCCACGCCGACACCGCGGCGATAGCGACCGCTTTTTTCCGTCGAGGGTTTGGCGTTGCGCCAGACATCGAGACTGGCCGCCCATTCATAGAGCCGCCGGCGGTTGGGGTCGGTATCCCAGCGTTGGCGAAGCCTGATCGGATCGATTTGCAGGCGGAGCGCGGCCTCATCGACGGCTTGTTCGAGCGCAAAGGCCATCGGCGGTCCGCCGGGCCCGCGGAACGGTGCGCCGGGAGGCAGGTTGCTGACGACATCGAAATCGATCAGCGTCTTGGCTCGGGCGGGATAAATCAGGCGTGCCAGGGCGGCGACCGTGGAATTGATGCCGGCGCCATTGTCCGAATAGGTCGTGAGCGACAGCGCTTTGAGTTGGCCTTCTCGCGAGGGTAAAAGCGCGATGTCAATCTCCGTTCCTGGACGATGCCCGGTGACGGACAGTTCCTCGTGACGATCGAGCGCCACACGGACCGGCGCGTTCGCCGCGCGCGCCAATTCGATCGCGGCAATGGTGTCGATGCCGAGACTTGCTTTCGAACCAAATCCGCCGCCGACATGGTCGGCGATAACCCGAACCTTGTCGTGGTCGAGTTTGTAGCGTTTGGCGACAAGCTCCATCACATGGAAGACGGCTTGCGTCGATACGTGCAAGGTCAGGCGATCACCGTCGAAACGGGCGACGGTGGCGTGAGGCTCCAGGCAGCTATGCGACTGGCCGGCGGTGCGGAAGACGCCTTTGACAAGCAACGGATCAGAGGCATCGGCGGCCTTGGCGATGGCGCGGCGGGCGAATCTGGTTCTGTGCGAAAACGCCGCCGATGGGCCGCGCACATTCTTCTTCCAAGGCGCCGGCGCGGGTGAGCCTTCCGACACATTCGCCGCTTTCTTGCGGCTGGATCGTGTGAAAACGACAGGCGCATTCGGATCGCGCGCCGCGTCCAGTCCGATGACCGACGGCAAAGGCTCGTATGTGATGCCGATGGCGTCGGTCGCCTCACGCGCGGTGTTGCGATCTTTGGCGGCAATCGCGGCGATGGGTTCGCCGACATAGCGGACGATGCCGTCATCGCCGAGCAGCGATATCGCGGCCTTGACGCCCGCAACGGCGAGCGCCGGCGCGAGATCAAGCGCCGTAACCTTGCCATGCGCGATGGGCGAGCGGACGATCAGCCCTTCGAGCTGGCCTTCATGGCGGATATCGACGGTGTATTTCGCCCCGCCCGTCACCTTGTCGCGGGCTTCGACCCGCGGTGGCGCGCTCTCTTTGCCGTCGAAACGGCCGCTGCAAGCCTCCGCCACCGCGTGCAAGATATTGTCATAGGCGCCGCAGCGGCACAGATGGCCGCACAGCGCCGCGCCGATTTCCTCGCGCGAGGGAGTGGCGGTGCCCTTTGTTTGGCGCCACCCGTCGTGAAAGGCCGCGGCTTCAACAATGAATCCGGGCGTGCAAAAGCCGCATTGCAAGCCGTCGAGCGCCATGAAGGCGCGCTGGATCGGATGCAGGTTTGGTGCGCCGATTCCTTCGACCGTAGTGACCGTTCGGCCCGCCACGGCCTTTGCCGGCATCAGGCAGCTCACCACGGGGACGCTGTCGAGCAGGACCGTGCAGGCGCCGCAAACCCCGGATGCGCAAACGAGTTTGGTTCCGGTCAGATTCATCCGATCGCGAATGACATCGACCAGAAGCGCGTCTTCGTCGTCCGGCAAGGCTTCGATGCGGCCATTGATCGTCACGGTGCTCATCGCGATCTCCTTTTGACGCGGGGTTGGAAGATGGTTTCCGCCGCCGACAAAATATGATCCGAGGAATCCATTCGATAATTTTGACAAATATGGTCGATTTGTCAAAGTTCGCTACCCCCGCGAACAATCTCGCGATGGGGAGATTTTGGGCCGCTGCCATGAGCACATTGAATGGGCAGATTGATCCCGTGATGCGGGAGATATAAGGAAAGGGGACAACCGCGTTGCCGATTTTTTGGCCGCGAAGACCGTGAGGGTCCGGAAGGCCTCCAATTCAAGGAACGGCAAAGTAATGACTTCCCCTAAAATTGCGATCGTCGGCGCCGGAATGGGCGGCATGGCCGCCGCCGCCACGCTGCGGCAGGCGGGTCTCGATGTCGAGATCTATGAGCAGGCGCATCAGTTCGGCCGGATCGGCGCCGGCATCCAGATGTTGCCGAATTCGATGAAGGTTCTGCGTGGCATCGGGGTCGAGGACAGGTTGCGCCAGCGCGCCTTCGCGCCTTATTCCCATCTCAATCGCGTCGGCGACACCGGCGAGCTCAAGCGTGAATTGCCGATGCCGGAAGATCTTTACGGCGCGCCATTTCTCTGTATGCATCGCGCCGATCTGCATGAGGCGCTGACCTCGGTCGTCCCAAGCGACATCGTCCATCTGAACAAGAAGCTGGTCCGGCTGGAGCAGAATGGCGGGTCGGTGACGCTGTTCTTCGCCGACGGCACGACCGCCAAGGCCGACGCCGTGATCGGCGCCGACGGCGTCCACTCCATCGTGCGCGACATCATCATCGGTCCGGACAAGCCGATTCATCGCGGGCGCATCGCTTATCGCGCGGTGTTCGCATCAAATCTGCTGCCGAAGGAAATCTCGCGCTCGCGCGTCAAATGGTGGGGCGAGGACCGCCACATCGTGATTTATTACACGACCAAGGACCGCAGCCAGCTTTACTTCGTGACCAGCGTGCCCGAGCCCGCCGACTGGATGACGAAGGAGTCCTGGTCGGCCAAGGGCGATGTCAACGAGTTGCGCAAGGCCTATGCCGGCTTTCACGCCGAGGTGCGGATGGTGCTCGATGCCTGTCCGGATTGCCATAAATGGGCGATCCTCGAACGCGAGCCATTGCCGACCTGGAGCCAGGGCCGGGTGGTGTTGATCGGCGATGCCTGCCACCCGATGACGCCCTATATGGCGCAAGGGGCGGCGACCTCGATCGAGGATGCCGCGGTGCTGGCGCGTTGCCTGAAAGGCGTGCCGGTCGAAAGGATCGAGGCGGCCTTCAAGCGCTTCGAGGCGCACCGCAAGCCGCGCACCTCCAAAATTCAGGAAATTTCGAGCGCCAATACCTGGATGAGCGGCGGCAATGACGATCCGAGCTGGCTCTATGGTTACGACGCCTGGAACGTTTCGCTCGATGCGCCCGCGCCGACGCCGGGTCCTGCGCAGAAACCGGCCGCGGCATGAGCGTTTCTGTGACGTCGTCGGCGGGAAATGCCATTGCGCCGGATGGGATTTCGATCGCCTACACGCTGCACGCGGCGGCACGGCCCGATGGATCTTCGGCGCGGCCCCGGATCGCGCTTATTCATTCACTGGCGCTCGACCGCGGCGTTTGGGATGGCGTCGTGCCGCTATTGACCCCGCATGCGGATGTCCTGACCTATGATTGCCGCGGTCATGGCAAATCAAGCCGGGTCAAGATGAAGTACACGCCCGAGCTGTTTGCCGGCGATCTCGCCGGCCTGCTCGATCATGTGAACTGGCCGCGCGCGACGGTGGCCGGCTGTTCGATGGGCGGCTGCATCGCGCAGGCTTTCGCCGGCATCTATCCCGAACGGGTCGAGGGACTGGCGGTGATCGACAGCACGGCCTGGTACGGCCCGACCGCGCCGAAGGATTGGCGCGAGCGCGGCGCGACCGCCGCGACCAAGGGATTTGCGGCGATGTCGGCGTTCCAGGCGACACGCTGGGTAAGTGACGCCTTCCGCGAGGCGCATCCGGAAGTGGTCGCTGCGAATTTGGATGTGTTTTGCGCCAATGACGTCGATTGTTATGTCGCGACTTGCGAGATGCTGGGCGATGCCGATCTCAGACCCTATCAAGCGAAGATGCGCATGCCGACAAGCGTGATCGTCGGCGAGGAAGATTACGCCACGCCGGTTGCGATGTCGCAGCAGATCCAACAGGCGGTGCCGCATGCGACGCTAGCGGTGTTGCCGAAGGTCCGTCACATCACGCCGGTCGAATGTCCGGCGCTGATCGCGGCAAAAATTCTGGAGCTTGTGGCGCGCTCTCGCGGATGAGATTTGGATGCGCGGGAGTCGAAAATAAAAAGAGTGGAGGAAGCCTTTGTCCATTGTCAGCGCGGCGCCGCGGCCCTCGGCTTCCGCCGTGGCGCCGGTCGCGCCGGATTTCGACCCTGAAACCGCCGCCGCGCTGTTGATTGCGCGGATGGAGCAGGTGCCGACCTCGCGCTGGTTTGTTCGCGCCCGAATCGTGATGGGCAGCGCGACCTTCTTCGATGCCTTTAACGCGCTGTCGATCGCCTTCGTGCTTCCCATCCTGGTGCCGCTCTGGCACATCACGGCGCCGGAGATTGGCATCATGATCGGCGCCAGCTATGTAGGCCAGATCGTGGGCGCGCTCGCCTTCAGTTGGGCCGCCGAGCGTTACGGCCGCATTCCCAGCGCGTCCGCGGCAACCGCGATTTACGCCGTGATGAGCCTGGCTTGCGCGGGCGCATGGAGCTTCGAGACGCTGCTGCTGTGTCGTTTTATCCAGGGGATCGGCGTCGGCGGGGAAATGCCCGTTGCCGCCACCTATATCAGCGAGCTTTCGAAGGCGCGCGGCCGCGGCCGGTTTTTCCTTTTATACGAGATGATCTTTCCGATCGGATTGATGGTGACCGGCCAGGTCGGCGCGGTGCTGGTGCCGCTATGGGGCTGGCAGATCATGTTTTTGATCGGCGGCATTCCGGGCCTCGTCATCGCGTTGATGTTGCTGCGGTTGCCGGAATCGCCGCGCTGGCTGATCGGAAAGGGACGGCTTGCCGCGGCCGAAGCCGTCATCAGGCGGTTGGAGACGGCCTCGGACAAGGCCGCCGGGATGCCCGGCCCTTCCGTCAGCGCGCTGCCGGCGCAAATTCCCGTTTCGCCGAAGTCGCGCGGCCGATGGAGCGAATTGCTGTCGCCGACCTATCGCGGACGGACGTTGATCGCCTGGGTGTTGTGGGCTTCCGCCTTTCTCATCGCCAACAGTCTCAATAATTGGATGCCGACGCTTTATACCACAGTCTACCATCTCGGCGTTCCCCAGGCATTGCGCGCCGCCTCGATGACCAATGTCGCGCAGGTCTTTCTGGTATTGATATGCGCGCTGCTGATTGACCGAACCGGCCGCAAATATTGGATGATGGGCGCCTTCGGATGCGGGGCCGTGATGCTCGGCGTGCTGGCGTTTGGCGGCACCCAGGATGTTTCCTGGGTCATCGTCTTCAGTACCCTGAGCTATGGGCTGATCGGATCGATTGCGGCCGTGGTGTATCTTTACACGCCTGAAATCTACCCGACCCGCATGCGCGCGATCGGCACCGGGGTAGCCACTTCGTGGCTGCGGATCGCTTCGGCCATCGGTCCGACGCTGATTGGGTTTATGCTGGGCAAAGGTGGCGTCGATTCGGTGTTTTTGATGTTCGCCGCGGTCGCCATCGTCGGATTGATCGCCGCCACCCGCATGGTCGAGACGCGGAACTTGCGGCTTGAGGACATTTCACATTGATGCCGGATTCCTTCAACGGATCGTCATGTCATATCGTCTGACAATGGCGGATTCATCCACTCACCACATTGGCGTGACCGGCACCGTTGACTCTCGGCGCGATCTGCAAAAACTGTTATAAAGCCGTGTCGTCAATGACGGGCTATTCACCATGAGCGCTTTCGAATCCAATCTCTCCGCATCGATCGATCCCGTGAAACTCGACCGCCTCGCGGAAGTCGCCGTCAAGGTCGGACTTCAGTTGAAGCCGGGACAGGATCTCCTGATGACCGCGCCGACGGCGGCGCTATCCTTGGTGCGCAAGGTCGCCGAGCACGCCTACAAGGCCGGCGCCGGCCTTGTGATTCCCATTCTGTCCGATGAGGCGGTCACGCTGTCGCGCTATCGGTTCGGTCATGACGATGGCTTCGATCGTGCCGCGGATTGGCTCTATGAGGGAATGAGCAAGGCTTTCGCCGGCAATGCCGCGCGGCTTGCGATCGTCGGCGACAACCCGATGCTGTTGTCGGGCGAGGACCCGATCAAGGTCTCGCGCGCCAGCAAGGCCAATTCCATCGCCTATAGGCCGGCGTTGGAACGCATCGTCAATTTCGACATCAATTGGAACATCATCGCCTATCCGTCGCCGTCCTGGGCCAAGCTCGTCTTTCCCGATGTCGATGAAAGCGTGGCTGTCGCGAAATTGGCCGATGCGATTTTTGCTGCCTCGCGGGTCGATCGCGAAGATGCGATTCCCGCTTGGCAGGCGCATAATGCGAGGTTGCGTGAACGCACCGAATGGCTGAACGGGCAGCGGTTCGACGCCCTGCATTACAACGGGCCGGGCACGGACCTGACGATCGGTCTCGCCCATGGCCATGAATGGCAGGGCGGCGCTTCCACGGCGAAAAACGGGATCACCTGCAACGCCAACATCCCGACCGAGGAGGTCTTCACCACGCCGCATGCAAGGCGGGTCTTCGGTCATGTCGTCAGCACCAAGCCATTGTCCTATCAAGGCTCGTTGATTGAAGGCATCGCGGTGCGTTTCGAGGAAGGGCGCATCATTGAGGCGCGGGCGAGCCGTGGCGAAGAAGTTCTCAACAAGGTACTCGATACCGATGAGGGCGCGCGCCGTCTCGGCGAGGTGGCGCTGGTGCCGCACTCCTCGCCGATTTCAAAGAGCGGGCTGTTGTTCTTCAACACGTTGTTTGACGAGAACGCCGCGTGCCATATCGCGCTCGGCCAATGCTATTCGAAGTGTTTCGTCGATGGCACCAGCCTGACGCCCGAACAGATCGCCGCGCAAGGCGGCAATGCCAGCCTCATTCACATCGATTGGATGATCGGTTCGGACAAGATCGACATTGACGGCCTTTATGCCGACGGCCGGCGGATGCCGGTCTTCCGGAAAGGCGAGTGGGCGTGAGCGCTGCCGATCGTGCGGCTCGACACCCTGCCACCAGCAAGGAGCGATTTGAAGCGTTTGCCGTAAGGAAAGCTTAAAAGAATATTATTAGGGTGGCGTCCGATCCGGCGTGCCGAAAGCCGCGGTTGAGAAATGTCTTCAGAGCTAAAAGATGCCACTGATCGAGACGACCAACCTCAAGGTGACGTTGACGCCGAAGCCGATCGAGCCGTCCTGGATCATCGAAGGCAACCCGGTTGCGCGAGGGTGCGTACTTTCGAAAAGCGCCGACAGGCTCGCCTTCACCATGGTGTGGGAATGCAGCGAAGGCAAATTCAACTGGTACTATGATTTCGACGAAACGATCATGATCCTCGAAGGTTCGATTGTGCTTGAAAGCGATGCGATGCGGCCGACCCGTTATGGTCCGGGCGACGTGATTTTCTTTCGGAACGGCGCGCATGCAAGGTGGCATGTCGAGGGGCGGGTTCGCAAACTGGCCTTTTGCCGGACCACTCAGCCATTCGTGTTGGGCCTCGTGTCGCGGGCATTGAGCAAGATCAGACGTATCTTGATGCCATCGGGCAAGGTAAAGTCGGCAAGCTTGGTTGGTGCAACCGCTGTCGTTATCGGGAGAGCGGTCGAACGCGGCTGATCTGCATGGCTCACGCCGCCGCCTGTACGAGTTTGAGGATATTGGCCTTGGCCAGGTCCACGTTGGAGGCAACGGTCAGCGCATCGGCGGTGGTTGCCTCGGCCGGGATGACGGTGACGTCGGAAACGCCAAGAAAGCCGAACAGGAATTTCAGATAGGGCGTGACGAAATCCGCCGACGCCAGTGCGCCTCCATAACCGCCGGCGCCGAAGGCCGCGACAACAATCACGCGTCGCGCCTTCACAAGCCCCGTGAAATTCGTCCCATCGTAGGAAAAAGTACGATTGATACGCACGATCTGGTCAATCCACGATTTCAGTGCCGAAGGCACCGAAAAATTGTACATCGGTGTCGCAATCAGGATGGTGTCGGCGGTGTTGACCTCTGCGATCAGCTCGTCCGACAGTGCAACAGCGCCCTTCAGTTTGTCGTCGAGTTTATCGACCGGCGTGTAGAAGCCCGCGATGGTGGTCTCATGAATATGGGCGATCGGGTTTGCCACAAGGTCGCGTCTTGTGACGGTAGCGCCGGGAAAGCGCGTCACCCAGGCTGCCTCGAACACATCGGCAAGGGCGCGCGAATGCGACCCATCACGGCGCGAGCTGGCATCTAGACGAAGAAGCGACGGCATCCTGACCTCCGGGGGCGATGGTTGAACCACGTGTTAGGTAGCGGCTTGCCGGGTTTCCGCTACCCCAAGATGCCTCACGATGCCGATGCGGATATCGCACGAATGCGAACGGATGCGCAGGACCTCAAATTTGCAATTTCTCAAACTTGCAATTTGAGACGGCCGAGCGCATCTGATGGACGATATGGACATCGAGAGCTTGCGGATTTTCGTGCGGGTGGCGCGGCGGGGCAGCTTTGCCGTCGTGGCGAGGGACTGCGGCACGGACCCGTCCTCGGTTTCGCGGACCATCGCTGCTCTTGAAGATGAGCTTCAGGTGCGCCTGTTGCAGCGCTCGACGCGGCGGATGGCGCTAACGGAGGCGGGAGCCCAATACCTGGCTCGCGTCGAGCCGCTGCTCGAAGAGCTCGATTCCGCGAAAGATGATGCGCTCGTCACCGGCGCAAAGCCGATCGGCACCATCCGCCTGACGGCGTCGGTCGCTTTCGGACAGAAATGTATCGCGCCGCTGTTGCCGAAATTACGGGAAACGTTTCCCGATCTCGGCATCGATCTCTTACTCACCGATGCCAATGTCGATCTGGTTTCCGAAGGCATCGACCTTGCCGTTCGCCACGGTCCAAGCCGGGATTCCGCGTTGATTGGTGTCAAGCTGACAGGCACGAAATATCGTGTCTGTGCGAGTCCGGCCTATTTGGAGGACTCGCGGAAGCTGAAGCGACGCCTGAAGGCGCCCGCGGACCTGGCCGCGCATCGCTGCCTGCTATTAAATCTGCCGGATCATCGGTCGCGATGGCTGTTTCGTGATTCCGGCGGGACGATAATCGAGGTTCCGGTAGACGGCGATGTCCGGATTTCGAGTCCGCTCGTGCTTCTCACATGCGCGATCGAAGGCATGGGACCGGCTTTGCTCGCGGATTGGCTCGCGAAAAATGAGTTTGATAAAGGCGCGCTCGTCGATTTGTTTCCGGATCATGCGGTGACCGCCACCGATTTTGAGACTGCGGCATGGCTGCTTTATCCGAGCCGATCCTATCTTCCGCGGAAGGTGCGGGTCGTGATCGATTTCCTGCGTCAGGAATTCGGTCAAGGCGCGAGCTAAATTTTCAGCCGGTAAACCTCCGTCGCCGTCCCTGAAAACAGCGCGGTCTTTTCCGTCTCGCTGTAATTCGCCGCGATGCGCTTGAAGGCGTTGAAGATCGCTTGGTAGCTGCACTGACCTTTGTCGGGCGGAAAATTGCTTTCGAACATCGCGCGCTCAGGGCCGAAGGCTTCGATGCAGGTCTCGATATAAGGCCGCCACGCCGCCGCCAGCTCTTCGGACGATGGGGGTTTTGCGCGCGTATGAAAATCGTAACCGAGTAGGCACATCGCTAGTCCGCCGAGTTTGACGACGACATTCGGGCATTTCGCGATCTCACAAATCGAAATTTTCCAGATCGCGAAAATCTCTTCGCGGCGGTTGGCATATTGCCCGGTGCCGGCCGGTCCGCCGCAATGATCGAGCACGATTCTCGTATTCGGAAAGGCGCGGGCAAGATCGGCGAGTTCGCCGATCTGCGGATGAAACAGCCAGGCATCGTAGCTGAGACCGAGCGGGGCGAGACAAGCGAAGCCTTTGCGAAAGGTTGAATCGAGCAGAAGGCCTTTCGGCCGTGTCGCATACATGTGGGCCACCTCGGGATCGGCATCCCAGGCGGACGAATGCCGGATGCCGCGGAAACGGCCCTGGCCCGCCGATATTTCGGCCTCCAACACCTCGCGAACGGCGTCACCCGACAGAAGGTTCACATGACCGACAATGCCGGTGCAGATCGCGGCGGGCCCGTAACCGCCGCTGGCGCTCATGGCGGCGACGCCATTGGCGAATTCGACCTCGCCCACGGGCCGAAACGCTTCCGGTCCTTTCGCGCGATACATCGATCGGGCTTCGACATAGACGGTGGCGACGACATTGTGACCGGAGGCGATATCGGAGGTGAGGTCCTCGATCAGATAGCGTTGACCGCCGCGATCCCACAAATGGTGGTGCGGATCGACGATTTCGCGGGAGGGATCGAGCACGTCCTCCTCGCGCAAGGCGAGCCAATCTGGCCGCGGATCGGCATAGAGTCCGCTTTTGGTGGACGGCGCGGTGCTGGCGGCCATGATCTTTCTCTCCTTATATTTGTTGATGGGTTGGTGCCGGCGCTCAAACGCCGCGAAGAATAATGACGGTCGGCATCGCCGGCAAAGAATCCCGCGAGATCGAAAAGCTGCTTTCCGTTCGCTCGTCGATCTCGAATTGCTGGCCGATCTTGCGCATGAACTCGTCGAGCGGCGTTGCGAAGCGATGCATCGGCAGCACCACCGAGGCGCGCAAACGCTTGGTGATCTCCGAAATGCCGTCGAGCGACATCGTATAGGTGCCATCGATCGGTACCATCACGATATCGAGCCGGCCGATTCTCCCGAAATGCGTGTCGTCGAGTTTGTGATGGAGGTGACCGAGATGTCCGATGCAAAGGCCGGCAACTTCGAAGATGAAGATCGAATTGCCGTCCTTGATCATCTCGCCGCTCGAATCATCCATGAAATAGCGGCGGATGTCGGTCGTCACATTGCGAATGAAGACGTCACCGATCCGTTCGGCGATGTCGGCCGGCTTGCCGTCTTCGCCCCAGCCACGCAGCACATGGGGAATGCGGGGATCGGGAAACAACGTGTAGTGCGTGCTGTGGGCGCGGTTCATGGTGATGACATCGGGCAGGCGCCCGGTCGTGTAGGCGCCGCTGAAATCGGTCGCGATCCGCAACCCCCCGGGCGTGTCGATGTAATAGGTCGAATGACCGGCATAGGTGATCGTGACGTTCTCGGCCTTTGCCGCCAGATGATGAAGCGACACCGGCACGATGCGTGCCGGCGCCTCGGACATCGCGAGGCATTCGCTGCCGCGCGGGGCATCCTGCGCCGCCGCCAGGATCGGAAGACCTAGC
>DATGJS010000195.1:0-18290 GCA_035295025.1 Bradyrhizobium sp. | reverse complement strand
GCGCAGTTCGAGCACACCGGCGCCGCGCACGCCCGACACACAGCAATCATCCGCCACGCGGGCCGGCACGCTGTTCTTGAGCCAGCAGACCGCGGTGTGGGACACTTCATTCGGATAGTTGAAACTCCAGGCGCGGCAGCGCCGGTCCCGCTCGCACAGCAAGGCACACTCGGCCGGATCGCCCGAGGGCACCGGCGAACTCAGATAGTCACCGCCCGGCCGATCAAAATTGGCCTGCGCCAGCGCCGGTTGCTGAGAGGTGATGGCAGCAAGGAGAACAAGTGTCCCCAAACACGCCAGCACCGCCGATCTGAAGTCCCTGCGCCACAAGCGGCGAATTCGATCAGGGACTTCGGATCGATAAAGCGATGCTGGAATGGATAAGATTGCCAGTGCCCATGATCTTCCGAAGTTCGTGAAGGTGGATGCTGCGGCGGCGCACGAACTTCGGAAGGTGGGCACTAGCAGCAGGCGGCCTCCCAACATACGCGATGCCTTCAACCGATTGGAGTTACCCGCAAAAGCAGGCACTCGCCATTTGATCGCCATGAACCTGTACGGCTGATGAACGGCCACAAGCCGTTATCCGGCTGGGCCTGATCCAAATTGAAAGGCTGCGCCTGATCTAAAAGGCGTATTCGTCGTAGGCGGGGGCGACCGAGCCGGCCCACGGGCCATTGAATTTGGCGAGCATTTCCTCTGCCGGGGTCTGTCCGGCATCGACGATGCGGTCCAGCGGCTCCAGATAACGCGTCTCATCCCGCCCGTAATGATCGACACGGCCTCGACGGCGCAATCCCGAATGCGCCAGCGCCAGACATTCCTTGGCGATTTCGAAAATATAGCGATCCTTGACCCTGGCCTTGAAGCCGAGACGTGGAACATCGTCGCGCAGCGATTGCCGCTCGTTGGCGGTCCAGCCTTTGACGATGTCCCAGGCGGCATTGAGGCTGGTGTCGTCATAAAGCAATCCGACCCAGAAAGCCGGCAAGGCCGGCAGGCGGCCCCACGGCACGCCGTCGGCCCCGCGCATTTCGAGATAACGCTTCAAGCGCACTTCGGGAAATATCGTCGACAGGTGATTGGCCCAGTCGGACAGCATCGGCCGCTCGCCGGGAAGCGCCGGATTCTTTCCTGCAAAGAAATCGCGGAACGAAGAGCCGGACACGTCGATATAGTCTTCGCCGCGCTTGACGAAATACATGGGAACATCGAGCGCATAGTCGACCCAGCGCTCGAACCCCATGCCGTCCTCGAACGCCCAGGGCAGCATGCCGGAGCGCGCATTGTCGGTGTCACGCCAGATTTCCGAGCGGAACGACAGAAAGCCGTTCGGCTTGCCTTCGGTAAAGGGCGAGTTCGCGAACAGTGCGGTCGCGACCGGTTGCAAGGCCAGCGACACTCGCAGTTTCTTGACCATGTCGGCTTCGGAGGAGAAATCGAGATTGGTCTGCACCGTGCACGTCCGGAACATCATGTCGATGCCGTAACGGCCGACCTTCGGCATGTAGTTGGACATGATCTTGTAGCGGCCCTTCGGCATGACCGGAATCTGCGCCCGCGACCAGGAGGGCGTCATGCCGAGGCCGAGAAAGCCAATTCCCAAAGGCGCCGCGATCTCGCGCACTTGTGCAAGATGCGCCATCAACTCGCTTTGGGTCTGATGCACCGTCTCCAGCGGCGCGCCGGACAATTCGAACTGTCCGCCTGGCTCGAGCGAGATCGCCCCGCCGCCGGTGACGTCGTAAAGTCCGATAATATTGCCGCGCTCCATGATCGGCTCCCAGCCGAGCAAGAGCTTCATGCCATCAAGCAGCGCGCCGATGCCACGCGCACCTTCATAAGGCACCGGCTGATGGCCGTTCAGCGTGAACGGCGTCTTTTCATGCTCGGTCCCGATGCGGAACTCGGAAACAGGCTTCACGCCGGCTTCGAGCCAGGCGACGAGTTCGTCGCGCGACTGAAGGGGCGTCATATCGATCTGGTCACGCGCCATGCAAGTTCCGGATAAGAGGCGCTGCGACCAAACGCGCGCGGTGGCAAAAACTTCCGCGGACCGTGACGCTCGCGGTGACGTAGGGAATGCAGGATATCATCGGGCGGCCGCACCGTCTTTTGCGACGAGCGATGCGGTCTCCCCGCAGGAACAGCCGAGCCGGTCGAGCAGGCCGCAAAGCTTGACCGCATCGGCGTCCGACAATTTCGAGCCGACATGCTTTTCAATGCCTGCGGAATAAGCGCTCCACATTTTCTTTTGCAGTTCGCGCCCGGCGTCCGTGATCTCGACGAACTGGCCGCGTTTGTCGATCTTGCATTCGCGGCGAACGGCAAGGCCCTCGTCGACCAGGCGCTCGATCAGCCGCGAGGTGGAATATTGCGGCAGCAGCATCTGCTTCTCAAGTTCGACCGGCCGAAGCTCGCCGGCTGGCGCGCGCGACAATTCCAGCAAAGCGTCGTACCAGGCGAGCGGCGGGAAACCGGCCTTCTTCAAGTCCTGCTCAACAGCGTTCAACACCCGGCTCTGGACCCGCATCAGACGAATCCAGCACGCGGTCGCTTCCGTCGACGGTTTGCGCTTCATAATCCCGGCCTACACCTAAACGTCATATCTACACTAGCGCACTTGATGCACATGCATCAATGTTGACTACTCCATGCAAATGCATTTAGTCATGGTGCGACCGTTTAGCACCACCTACCGGAGGAAACCCTAATGAAATTGTATTATGCGCCCGGAGCCTGTTCGCTCTCCCCCCATATCGCGCTTCTGGAAGCTGGACTGCCCTACGATCTTGTCAAGGTCGACCTGCGCGCCAAGAAGCTCGAGAATGGTGACGATTTCTTGAAGGTTAACCCGAAGGGCCAGGTGCCGGCTCTTGTGACGGATGATGGCGAACTCATCACCGAAGGCCCGGTCATCGTGCAAAGGATCGCCGACAAGGTGGCTGCCAAGAACCTTGCGCCGGCCCGCGACAGCGCCGAGCGCTACAAGTTGCTGGAATGGCTGACCTACATCAACAGCGAGTTGCACAAGAACATCGGCCCGATGTTCAACCCGATGCTGTCCGACGACGCCAAAGGCGTCTTCAAGGACCGTGCGATCAGCAAGTTCAAATATGTCGACAGCCAGCTGGCCGGCCACGACTACCTCATGGGCAAGCAGTTCACGGTGGCCGACGGCTATCTCTATGTGATGCTGCGCTGGGCCGACGGGATGAAGTTCGACCTTTCGGGGCTGAACAACCTGCTGGCCTACAAGGACCGCGTCGCCGCGCGCCCGAAGGTGCAGGAAGCGCTCGTCAAGGAAGGCCTCGTCAAGGCGGCGTAAGGCGCCCCTGCCTTCTCCCTCCCCCTGAAAGGGGGAGGGTCGGGGTGGGGGTCATCGTGAGATAGTTGATCCCCTCCCGCTCTGATCTCCGATCAAAGCGACCTCCCCTTTTCAAGGGGAGGTAAAGCGTCACTCCGCAGCCTGCGCTGCGACCTTCTTCGGCGGGAAGCGGCCGTAGAACGTCTCGCCCTTTGCCGCCATCTCGACCAGAAGCTTTGGCGGCGTGAACCGCGAGCCGTATTTGGCCTCTAACCTGTGGCACAGCTCGACGAACTTCTTCGTTCCCATGAAGTCGATATAGGACAGCGTACCACCGGTGAACGGCGCAAAGCCGAAGCCGAGGATCGAGCCGACATCGGCCTCGCGCGGATCGACGATGACGTGGTCCTCGACCGTGCGGGCCGCTTCCACCGCCTGCACCACCAGAAAGCGCTGCTTCAGTTCCTCGACATCGAGCGTGTCGGGATCGAGGTGCTTGGGCTGCAATGCGCCGAGGTTCGGCCACAGGCTCTTCTGGCCCTTGCCCTTCTCCGGATAATCGTAGAAGCCCTTGCCGTTCTTGCGGCCGAAACGACCCTGCTTTTCGACCAGTTCGACCAGCAGCTTCTTCTGCGCCTGGTCGATCGCGTTCGGACCGAGATCGGCTTCGGTCGCCTTCATGATCTTGAGCACGAGATCGAGCGCGACCTCATCGGACAGCGACAACGGACCGACCGTCATGCCTGCCATTTTCGCCGTGTTCTCGATCATCGCCGGCGGCACGCCTTCCATCAGCATTTCGAGCCCTTCGGCAGTGAAACGCAGCACGCAGCGGTTGGCGAAGAAGCCTCGGGAGTCATTGACCACGATCGGGGTCTTGCCGATTTGGCGCACATAATCGAGCGCGGTCGCAAGCGCGACATCGCCGGTGTTCTTGCCGACGATGATTTCCACCAGCATCATCTTTTCGACCGGCGAGAAGAAATGAATGCCGATGAACCTGCTTTGATCCCTGAATTCCTCGGCCAGTGAATTGATCGGCAGCGTCGAGGTGTTGGAAGCAAAGATCGCATCGCCTTTGAGAAGCGGCTGCGCCTTGGCATAAGTTTCGGCCTTCACTTTCCGATCCTCAAAGACCGCCTCGATAACGAGATCGCACTCCTTCAAGGCGTTATAATCGGCGCTCGCGGTGATCTTCGACAAAACCGCGTCGCGGTCGCTTTCCTTGGCGCGGCCCTTCTTGATCAGATCGTCGATCACCGATCGCGCATGCGCCTTGCCCTTGTCGGCGCTGGCCTGATCGCGGTCGATCAACACCACCTCGATTCCCGCGCGCGCCGAGACATAACCGACGCTCGCGCCCATGAAGCCCGCGCCGATCACCGCGAGCTTCTTGACCGTAGCCGGCGGTACATTTGGCGGACGCCGCGCGCCCTTGTTCAATTCCTGCATCGACAGGAACAGCGAGCGGATCATCGCGGCCGCTTCCTTCGACCGCAGAACTTGCGCGAAATAACGCGATTCGACGCGCAACGCCGCGTCGATCGGCAATTGCAGCCCTTCATAGACGCATTGCATGATGGCGCGCGCCGCCGGATAATTATCGAAGGTCTCGCGGCGGAAGATCGCGTTGCCGGCCGGAAACATCATCATGCCGGCCTTGGAATAGACCGAGCCGCCCGGAAGTTTGAAGGCCTTGTCGTCCCAAGGCGCGGCCGCCTTGCCGCCGCCCTTGATCCAATCCTTCGCCGCCTTGACCAGATCGGATGCCGGCACCACCGCATCGACCAATTTCAACGCCTTGGCCTTGTCGAGAGTGACGGCCTCGCCCTTGAGCAGCAATTGCATCGCATCCTGCGGCGGCACGATGCGCGGCACGCGCTGGGTACCGCCGGCGCCGGGAAAGAGCCCGACCTTCACCTCCGGCAGTCCGAGACGGGTTTTTGGATTTAGCGCGGCGAGGCGATAATGGCAGGCAAGCGTCAATTCGAACGCGCCGCCGAGCGCGAGCCCGTTGATGGCGGCGACCCAGGGCTTGCCGGAAGTTTCGATGGCGCGAAACACCAGCGAGGATTTGCGGCTCTCGTCGAACAGCATCTGATTGGCGGCCACTTCGCCCTTGGCCTTGAGCAGATCCATGTAGCGGCGGTTCATGCCCTCGAGCATCGATAGATCAGCGCCGGCCGAAAACGCTTCCTTGCCTGAGGTGATGACGACACCCTTGACCGCGGCATCGATGGAGGTCTGCTGCACGATTTCCTCAAGCTCGGCGATCGTACTCTCATCAAGCACGTTCATCGAACGCCCCGGAATATCCCAGGTTACGAGCGCAATGCCGTCGGCGTCGGTCTCAACCCTGAAATTCTTGAACGCCATTGCCTGCTCCCCTTACACGCGCTCGATGATCGTGGCGGTGCCCATGCCGCCGCCGATGCAGAGCGTAACCAAGGCTGTGGATTTGTTGCTGCGCTCGAGTTCGTCGAGCACGGTGCCGAGGATCATCGCACCGGTGGCGCCCAAGGGATGGCCGAGCGCGATCGACCCGCCATTGACGTTGATCCTGGCGTTGTCGATGTCGAAGGCCTGGATGTAACGCAGCACCACTGACGCAAATGCCTCGTTCAATTCGAACAGGTCGATGTCGGATTGCTTCATCCCCGACCGTTCAAACAGCTTTTCGGTGACATCGACCGGGCCGGTCAGCATCATCGCGGGCTCCGAGCCGATATTGGCAAAGGCGCGGATCTTGGCGCGCGGCTTCAAGCCATGCTTGCTGCCCGCTTCCTTGCTGCCGAGCAGGACCGCGCCGGCGCCATCGACGATACCGGACGAATTGCCGGCGTGATGCACATAATTGACCCGCTCGATCTCCGGATGCGACTGGACCGCCACCGCATCAAAGCCGCCCATCGCGGCCACATCGGCAAATGACGGCTTAAGCTGGGCGAGCGACTGCATGGTCGTCGAAGGACGCATATGCTCGTCCTTGGCGAGAATGGTCAGCCCGTTGACGTCCTTCACCGGCACCACGGAATTGTCGAAGCGGCCCTCCTCCCAAGCCTTGGCGGCGCGCTGTTGGCTTTGCACCGCATAGGCATCGACATCGTCGCGCGAGAAGCCGTATTTGGTGGCGATCAGATCGGCCGAAATGCCTTGCGGCATGAAATAGGCCGGCACCGCCATCGAAGGGTCCATCGGCCAGGCGCCGCCGGAAGCGCCAATGCCGACGCGGCTCATGGATTCCGCGCCGCCGCCAATGACAAGCTCGTGCTGTCCGCTCATGATTTGCGCCGCGGCGAAATTCACCGCATCGAGGCCCGAGGCGCAGAAGCGGCTGATCTGAACACCGGGCACGGTTTGGCCGAGCCCGGCCTTCAGTGCCGCAAATCGCGCGATATCGGAGCCGGCTTCGCCCACCGGATCGACCACGCCGAGCACGACGTCGTCGACGACATCTTCCTTGAGGTTGTTGCGCTCTCTCAGCGCCTTCAGCGGCACGGTCGCGAGCGCCAGCGCCGTCACCTCATGCAACGCGCCGTCGGCCTTGCCGCGGCCGCGCGGGGTGCGAACGTGATCGTAGATATAAGCCTCTGGCATGACCGGCTCCGTGGAATGATAATCGTCATAAGTGATAACAGACCGAATGCAATGGAGATATCTCAATCAGAACGCGTCAACCGCCAATTCCATGATGGTCGCGCTTCCGTTTTGAATGCGCGCCAGATGCACCGAGGTTTCCGGCAGCACCCGTTCCATGAAGAAGCGGCCCGTCACGAGCTTGGTGGTCAGATAAGGCGTCGGGCCGCCGCCCGCAATCTTGTCATGGGCGACTTTGGCCATCTTCGCCCACATATAGCCGAGCGCGACCAGGCCGAACAAATGCATGTAATCGGTGGCGGCGGCTCCCGCATTGTCGGGCTTCGTCATGGCGTTCTGCATCAGCCAGGCGGTGGCCTGCTGAAGATGGCCAAGGGCGGTGGAAAGCGGCCCGACGAAAGGCTTCATCGCCTCAACGGCGCCGTTTTCCTTGGCGAAAGCGCCGAGCTCGCCGAAGAAAGTCATCACGGCGCGGCCGCCATCGCGCGGCAATTTGCGCCCGACCAGATCGAGCGCCTGAATACCGTTGGCACCCTCATAGATCATGGCAATTCGCGCATCACGCACGAACTGCTCCATGCCTTGCTCGGCGATATAGCCGTGACCGCCATAGATCTGCTGGGCCTGAACCGTGTTGGCAAAGCCGACCTCGGTGAGAAAGCCCTTCAGGACCGGCGTCATCAGTCCCATGTGATCGTCGGCGGCTTGGCGTTCCCTGGGGTTGCTGGAAAGATGGGCGACATCGCTCTTGAGCGCGGTCCACATCACCAGCGCGCGCGCCGCTTCGTTGAAGCTACGAATCGCCAGAAGCGTGCGGCGCACGTCTGGATGCACGATGATGGGATCGGCAGGCTTATCCGGCGCCTTCGCCCCCGACAGCGCGCGGCCCTGCAAGCGCTCGCGTGCATAGGCGAGCGCGTTCTGATAGGCGACCTCGGACTGCGCCAACCCCTGCACCGCCACGCCGAGCCGCGCCTCGTTCATCATCACGAACATGCCCTGCATGCCCTTATTTTCCTCGCCGATCAGCCAGCCGGTCGCGCCGTCGTAATTCATCACGCAGGTGGAATTGCCGTGAATGCCCATTTTGTGCTCGATCGATCCGCAAGCCACGCCGTTGCGCGCGCCGAGCGACCCATCGGCATTGACGAAGATTTTCGGGACCACGAACAATGATACGCCCTTGATGCCGGCGGGCGCGCCCTCGATTCGGGCGAGCACCAGATGGATGATGTTTTCCGACAGGTCGTGCTCGCCAGCCGAGATGAAAATCTTGGTGCCGGTGATCCTGTAGCTGCCGTCGGGTTGTGGTGCGGCCTTGGTACGAAGCAGGCCGAGATCCGTGCCGCATTGCGGCTCGGTGAGATTCATGGTGCCGGTCCATTGCCCGGCGACCATTTTGGGCACGAACATCTGCTTCTGCTCGGGCTTGCCATGCACGATCAGCGCGGCGGTCGCGCCGATGGTCAGCCCGCCATACATCGAGAACGCCATGTTCGCCGAACACTGAAATTCGGTGACCGTCTGACTCAGCGTGATCGGCAGTCCCTGTCCGCCATACTCCGCCGGCACCGACAGCCCGAGCCAGCCGCCTTCGGCGACCTGTTTAAAGGCTTCTTTAAATCCCTTTGGCGTGGTGACGCGGCCATCATCATGGCGGGTGCAGCCTTCGAGATCACCGACGCGGTTGAGCGGCTGCAAAACCTCTTCGCTGAGTTTGGCCGCCTCGCCGAGAATCGCCTGGCGGATGTCGGCCGAGGCATCGCTAAATCCCGGCAAATTGTCGTAATGGTCGATCTGAAAAACGTCGTTGAGCAGGAAATTCACGTCTTCGAGCGGAGCTTTGTAGATCGGCATGACGTTCTCCCGGCCAAGTCTCGGCGGCTTCTTGAGCACGAATGGTTTACAGACTTTAACCATTTCCGTGAGTCGGGGGCAGCGCCTAATCGCCACCGTCTTGCAGCCTCGCGCGGGTTTTGGCCTCACCGGCTTCTCCCCCAACCAGGCGATGCGCGGGCCTTAAAGAGGTGTAGCGCAAACTTTACGGCGCCATGAGGCCAGTCCTTAACCCGTTATTTACCGTGACGGGAAAAAGTCGTTTCCCAGAGGCAGACGACCCGCGCCAAATTCGATTGTCTTTTCTTTGGGACGCGCGGGAGACCGAAAGGCGCCAGATGGGGTGCCGGAGCGGAACCGGACATCAGCATGAATTCGCGCGTATCGTGGAGTAACGACGGCATCGATCCTTCCGTCCGGGACAGGGCCGAGGCCGCCGCGCGCCGCGCCGGCATGTCGCTCAATGACTGGCTCAATTTTACGGCGGGCGAAACCGCCGCCGCGAACTTTCATTCCCCCTACGATCCGCGGCCGGCGATGCCCGCCCAGGAAAGCCGCGACGTCGCCGACATCCATCAACGGCTCGATTCGATCACCCGCCAGATCGAGCGGATTTCGCAAGGGACGCCGCGCGGCGAGACCGCCCGCAACGAAGCCCCGGTCGCGCGGCAATTGAACGATGCGATCGCGCGCCTGGACGCGCGGCTATCGCAGATTTCAAATCCCACCCCGCCGCGCCCGCATCACATGCCGGACAAGCCGCATCAGGCCGATATGGCCGCGCGCGCGGCCGCCCAACCCTATCGTCCTTCGCCCGCGCTCAGCCCGGTCTCGCTTGATTCCGCGATCGCCGAAATCGCCGCGCGACAAAACGAGCTTGACGCCGCGCCGCCGCCGCGCACCGTCCCGCCCGCGCCGGCCTATGCGCCGCCATTGGCGCCCACGGGCCCGGATTTTTCCTCGCTGGAACGGCATCTCGTCAAGATCACGAGCCAGATCGAGGCGTTGCGAAGGCCCGACCAGCTCGATCAATCGATCTCGGCGTTCCGCAGCGAGCTCGCCGAAATTCGCCAAGCCATTACCGAGGCGATGCCGCGCCGGGCCATCGAATCGATCGAGAGCGAAGTGCGCTCCTTGGCGCGCCGCATCGATGAGACCCGCCAGAGCGGCACCGATAGCCAGGCGCTTGGCGGTATCGAGCGGGCTCTGGGCGAAATTCGCGAAGTCCTGCGCTCGCTGACCCCCGCCGAGCAGCTCGCCGGGTATGACGAGGCGATCCGCAATCTTACCGCCAAGCTCGATCAGATCCTGCGGGCCAACAGCGATCCCTCCACGATCCACCAGCTCGAAGGCGCGATTGCGGCCCTGCGCGCGATCGTCTCCAATGTCGCCTCCAACGAGGCGTTGGCGCGGCTTTCAGACGACGTCCACGCTCTGTCGGCCAAGGTCGATCAGCTTGCGCGCGCCGATCATCGCTCCGAATCGCTGGCGGCGCTGGAACAGCGCATCGCCGTCTTGACGTCGTCGCTTGAAAGCCGCGAACCGCGAAGCGTCCCGCACGAAGGCTCGGGGCAGATCGAAAATGCGTTGCGGGCCTTGTCGGACCGGCTCGACCGCATGCCGGTCGGCAGCGACCATGCTTCGGCCTTCGCGCATCTGGAGCAGCGCGTAGCCTATTTGCTCGAAAGGCTGGAGGCTTCCGCCGATCGTCCTGGCAATCTCGGCCAGGTTGAGACAGGCCTGCAGGAAATTCTGCGCCATCTCGAGCGCCAGCAAGCCAGCATCGCAGCCTTTGCCGCCAATGGCCGGGGCGAGCCCGCGGGGCTCGACAGCGGATTTGCCGACACCCTCAAGCGCGAATTGACCGATATCCGTTTCAACCAGGCGGAAACCAATCGGCACACGCAAGATTCTCTCGAAGCCGTTCACAGCACGCTCGGCCATGTGGTCGACCGGCTGGCGATGATCGATGGAGATTTGCGCACCGTGCGCGCGCAAGCCCCTTCGGCGCAGCCGGCGGCTTCGGAAAAAGTCGATGACACACCGGCATCCGCCCCACAGCGCGCTTTTTCTTCCGTTCCCTCGCAACCGAAAGCACCCGATCCCGCCGTAACGCAGGAGCCGTTCGCCACAGCACCTCGGGATTTCCATTCGGCTCCGGCGGCGCAACCACCGGCCGTTCCACCGAAAGCGATCAGCGATATCCTGGAATCGCATGCATCCCCGCAGCGCTTGACGATCGAACCCGGCCTGCCGCCGGATCACCCGCTCGAACCGGGCACGCGGCCTTCTGGGCGCAACACTTCGCCGTCGGAGCGCATCGCCGCGTCCGAGAACGCCATCAGCGAAATCCCCGCGTCGCGCGAACCTGTCAGCACATCAAGCTTCATCGCCGCCGCGCGCCGCGCCGCGCAAGCCGCCGCGGCCGCGCAGGCGGTTGACAAAGCGGGACGTCCCTCGAAAGCGCCGGCAAGCGGTCAGGCCAAGGCGTCATCGACCATTCCCTCGAAGATCCGTTCCCTGTTGGTCGGCGCCAGCGTGGTCGTGATCGTGCTCGGCACGTTCAAAATGGCGATGAGCTTGCTCGATAGCGGCAATCCGCTCGCGATCGAAAATTCGAACGAGCCGCCGTCCCAGGCCCGCCCCGCCGATGACAACGCGCCGGTGCAAGCGCCGCCCTCCATAACCTCGCCCGCGCCGATCGGACGGCAATCGTTCAACAAATCCGCGCCCGGCAATTTGGACAGCGGCGCATCGGTCGCCATTCCGCAAAATAATATCGTCCCCATAGCGCGGCCCACAAGCGAGGTGACCGGTACGATCTCGGCACTGCCACCGGCGCCGGCGAACGGCAAATACGCCGTGATCTCGATCCCGCCGAGCGAAAGGCTGCCGGATGCGATCGGCGGCCCCCTGCTGCGCGCCGCCGTTCTGAAGGGCGATGCCGCCGCGGCCTATGAGGTCGGGCTGCGCTTTGCCGAAGGCAAAGGTGTCGCACCCAATTTCGACGACGCGGCGAAATGGCTTGATCGCGCGGCGCGGGCCGGCGTGATTCCCGCGACCTTCCGGCTCGGGACCCTCTACGAAAAGGGCCTCGGCGTAAAGAAGGATGCCGATATCGCCCGCCACTATTACATGCAGGCCGCCGACCGCGGCAACGCCAAGGCGATGCATAATCTCGCGGTGCTGGACGCCGACGGCGGCGGCAAGGGCGCCAACTATAAGAGCGCGGCGCAATGGTTCCGCAAAGCGGCCGAGCGCGGCATTGCCGACAGCCAGTATAATCTCGGCATTCTCTATGCCCGCGGCATCGGCGTCGAACAGAACCTCGCCGAATCCTTCAAATGGTTCAGCCTGGCCGCGGCTCAAGGCGATACCGATGCCGGCCAAAAGCGTGACGACATCGCCAAACGGCTCGATACCCAATCGCTGGCCGCCGCAAGGCTCGCGATCCAGACCTTTACCGCTGAACCCCAACCCGACGATGCCGCCAAAGTGGCGGCGCCCGCGGGCGGGTGGGATTTGGCGTCCGCACAGGCTGGCAGCGTCAAGCCCGCCGTCAAGCCGGTTGCAAGCAAGCGCATCGCGACCGTGCATTAGCGCGCCCGCGACAAAAAAGCCGCTGGTACCGGATTCTTTTAGTCCCTCCCGTTGGCGATTTCGGCTATGCAGGGACGCGGGGCTTCGTGCCGTCAAGGGGCCCCGCACAATCAACAGAAACCCAGCCCTGAGCGGTTCCGCCCGGCCTCGCGGCTTATTTCCGAAGCAACGCGCGTGCAGCTTTATCTTCCGATCGCCGACATCCCGGTCAATGTGTTTCTGCTGCTGGCAATGGGCGCGGCGGTCGGCTTCGTGTCGGGAATGTTCGGCATCGGCGGCGGATTTCTGATGACGCCGCTGTTGATCTTCATCGGCATCGCGCCCGCGGTCGCGGTCGCCTCCGTCGCCAGCCACATCGCCGCTTCGTCGTTTTCCGGCGCGATATCCTATTGGCGCCGCCGCGCCATCGATCCGGCGCTGGCTTTGGTGCTTTTGAGCGGCGGCACGATCGGCACCGCGCTCGGGGTGTGGACCTTCACGTTGTTGCGCTCGCTCGGCCAGCTCGACCTGATCATCGCGCTGTCCTATGTCGTGCTGTTGACGACGGTCGGCGGGCTGATGTTCTGGGAGGGCTTGCACGCGATCCTGCGCGTTCGGCGCGGCATCGTGATGCCGCTGCGGCGCTCCGGCAGCCATGGCTGGATCCACGGCCTGCCGCTGAAAATGCGCTTCAAGCGATCCAAGATCTATCTCTCCGTCATTCCGGTGATCGCGGTCGGCCTGATCATCGGCTTCCTCGGCGCCGTGATGGGGATCGGCGGCGGCTTCATCCTGATCCCGATCATGATCTATCTTTTGCGGGTGCCGACCTCCACCGTGATCGGAACCTCGATGGTGCTGACGCTCGTGACCATGGTGTTCGCTACCCTGCTGCACGCGCTCACCAACCACCTCGTCGATGCCGTGCTGGCGCTGATCCTGATGATCGGCGGGGTGACCGGCGCGCAATTCGGCGCGCGCGCGGGCCAGAAGATTCGCGGCGAGCATCTGCGGCTGTTGCTCGGGCTTTTGATTCTCGCGGTCGGCATTCGCTTCGCGATCGAGCTTGTGATCCGCCCCGACGATCTCTTCACCATCCGCGAAATCGGAGGCGCCGCATGATCCGGCCTCTCCTGCATGCCATGACCGTGCTCGCCATCGTCGCGGTCACCTCGCCCGCGCAAGCCGAGCGGCTGATCGTCTCGGTTTCCAATCATCGCGTCACGGTGACCCCGAGCTATTCCGGGGAAGAGCTGGTGTTGTTCGGCTCGGTGGAAAAGGATGCCGCGACGCCTTCGGTCCGCGCAAATTACGATCTCGTCGTCACCGTGAGCGGCCCGCGCGCGGACATGGTGACGCGCCGCAAGGAGCGCAAATTCGGCATCTGGATCAACACCGACTATCGCGAATTTCTCCAAGTGCCGACCTATCTGGCGGTGTTTTCCAACCGGCCGTTCGACGCGATTGCGCCGCCGGACGTGGAGCGGCGGCAAATGCTTGGCCTCAACAACATTCTTTTGACCCAGCGCGTCGGCACGGATTACGCCGACGTGGTGCCGAACGATGCGTTCCGCAGCGCCTTTGTGCGGCTGCGCACCGAGCAGGGGCTTTATCGCGAGGAAACGTCCGCGGTGACCTTCCTGACCCCGACGCTGTTTCGCACCGGCATTCCGCTGCCGGCCGCAGTGCCGATCGGCACCTATGAGGTCGAAATCAAACTGTTTGCCGACGGCGCGATCGTCACCCACACCGAAACCGCCTTCGATGTCGTCAAGGTCGGCTTCGAGCAATTCGTCGCCACCACCGCGCGACAGAACGGCCTCGCCTATGGCATGGTCACCGCGTTCATGGCGCTGATGACCGGCTGGATGGCCTCGATCGTCTTCCGCAAGGATTAGCGCAAAGCCCGGCCACGCTGCGACTTCTGATTCGATTTCAAACAGCCACGAATGCTCAACCCCGTCATTGCGAGGAGTGAATTGGCGTCATTGCGAGCGGAGCGAAGCAATCCAGACCTTATCGCGTCCAAAGTCTGGATTGCTTCGTCGCTTTCAGCTCCTCGCAATGACGTAGGGACACACCTTCGCCTTCCCGCGGCGCGAAGCGCGCCCGAGTGATGCACGAACATCGTCCCTCGAAATAAGAGGGCACAGGGAAAGCCGGGCGTCTGATGCACCCGCAGCCTCGTATGTAAAAATGGAAAACATACGAGTAAATCCACCACAGGTTCACCGGATCGATCCGGCCTTCCCTGCGCAATGGTTTTAACGGCTTCCTTCGCGCTCTCCTTGGTGAACCGGGCTTTTTTGTCACCATCATCGACGGAAGATTCCGCCAACTTGACGCCAGCG
The DNA here is from genome assembly GCA_035295025.1 of Bradyrhizobium sp. GTDB lineage: Bacteria > Pseudomonadota > Alphaproteobacteria > Rhizobiales > Xanthobacteraceae > Bradyrhizobium. The sequence goes on along the minus strand of DATGJS010000195.1, from coordinate 3,620 downwards.
TCGGGGCGTCAGGACCACACGACTTCGCCGTCCGCTTCACGCGCCATTCGTCAAAGGCGCGCCCGCGTCCACCGCATCCCGCGCCCAACGTTCGTGACGATCGGCCAAACGTCCCTCTGGTGAGGGCGGGACGGCAATTCCTCTATTGCTGTTTCTACCTATTCGCGAAGCGAAATATTTTTCGCTGGAGGGCTGGACAGAGTTTTCGAAAAACGGCCTGTCGGGCAAATCACTCCGTTATTCCGGGGCGCGAGTGTAACGAACGAACCATGGTGCGCAATTGCGCCATAGTTCGCATCTACGATGCGCCCCGGAATGACGATGGTTGGGTCGGCACCACGCTGCTGTCGCAGCGCATTGCGCAGCATCCGGGGAACGCACGAGCGAACGCGACGCGATCCAGAGTCGTGAAGAAAGAGCTGGATCGCTTCGTCGCTTTCAGCTCCTCGCGATGACGATCCCCTCCATATCCGTGTCATCGTTATTCCGGGGCGGGAGTGTAACGAGCGAACCCGGCGGCCATTGACTCGTTCTGTACGGTACTGTACGGTTATTCCGGAGACAGGCATGGCGAACCTCATCTTGAGTAAAGGCGCGGAAGAAGCTCGCAATCAGCTCCCGGATCTTCTCGATGCGGCCGGGAAGGGCCGTTCGACGATCATCACCAGACATGGCCGTCCGGTTGCCGCGTTGGTGCCGATCGAGGCGTATAGCGCGGCCATTCGCCAGCAGCCGCTGATTTCCGTCGCGGGATCCGGCCGGGGGTTATGGGGAAAGAACAGCACCCGTGCGCTTCGAAAGCTGCGTGACGAATGGAGCCGTTAGATTTTCGGGGTCTGCCGGAGGATTCGCTGGTTCTGATCGATTCGGCACCCATCATCTATTTTCTCGAAGGTCACCCGAAATTTGGGCCGCGCTTCAAGCCGCTGTTCGAAGCCCATCGAACCGGGCACATGCGCTTCGCCGTCACGACCATCACCATCGCCGAAGTGCTGACCGGGCCCCTCCAGGCAGGCGATGACGCGCTCGCGCAGCGTTACCGGGCAATCCTGGAATCGTGGCAGCCGATCGCGCTTGATGCCGACATTGCGGAAAGCGCTGCGCGACTGCGGGCGTCGCTCCGCCTCAAGCTTGCCGACGCCGTTCAAGCGGCCAGCGCCTTGGCGGTCAACGCGGCGGCCCTGGTGACTCATGATCGTGATTTCTCACGCATGCGTTCGCTGCGTATAATTTCTTGAAGACGCGGCACATCAACGTAACGATCGTTCACGAAACGCCGTGCGGGGCGCGGAGTCAGACTGGAAGACATCGAGCAGGAATATTGACGGCGCCAATTTGAGCGCAACATTACAGCGCCGTGACGGAAACAGCCACGATTGCTCAACCCCGTCATTGCGAGGAGCGAAAGTGACGAAGCAATCCATTCTTTCTTTATGCGGCCCGATGGATTGCTTCGCTTCGCTCGCAATGACGGAGTGCTACGGATTGCTCCGCGGAGCCTGTCATCGGGCGCGCATTCGCGCGACCCGTTGGCTCGCAATGACGACCGTAAAATCGGTTATGACACAGCAAGACGAAGCCGGTCCAACCGGGGGTGGCGTGGAAGCCTTCACGGCTTTGTCGCGACGACGACCAATCCCGGCACGGGAACATTGTCCTCATTTCGAGCCGACAGCTCGTCAATATGCGACAAAACAAGGCCCGCCGAGATAAGCGAAGCGCGGACATAAGCCGCGCCATGGGCGTAACGAAGCCCTTCGCCGATCACGACATCCTCACCCGCATGGGTCTCCACCGTGAACGCCACGACGCCGCCTGTTGCGAGCACGCGGTTCGCCTCCTTCAATACGGGAACGAGATCGGCCACATAGACCATGGCATCGGCGGCGAGGATGAGATCGGCGCTGGCGTCCAACCTCGCGCGCAACCCCTCCAGCATGTCGTTGACTTCCAATTCGGCATAAAGCCCGCTTGAGCGGGCTTTCTCGATCATCCGCGGCGACAGATCGATGCCGGTGAAGCGATCGACCTCCTTGGCGAAGGCCGCCGCCGCCAAACCCGTGCCGCAGCCAAGATCGATCGCGTGCTTGAAGAAAGCCGGCTTTCGCATCACCCGCCGCGCCGCCAACACCGCCTTGAACAACAGCGAAGGCCCGCGATAGCCGAGATCGCCGATCAACGCGGTTTCGAATCGCGGCGCATATTGATCGAACAGCGTGCGCACATAGGCCTTCGGCATGCCTGCGAGTTCTTCGGCGCCAAGCCGCATCAAATGAAGGCTCGCGCCATGCGGATCGCCGGCATCGGATTCGCGCGCTTTCCGAAAGGCCGCGATCGCCGCATCCCGCTCGCCCAATTGCCGGCGGATTTCGCCAAGCGAAAACCAGGCGGTGGCAAAGGCGGGGGCGAGTTCGATGGCCTGTTGCAGGAGATCGGCGGCGGCCACGAGATCGCCCTTGAGCCAAAGATCGCGCGCGAATTCATAGCGGCGGTCGGCGACCAGATCGCCGGAAGACAAAAATAGGCGCGCGGGCATCAGCTCCACAATCGTTATTGGCGGACTTGGAATGACAACGAATTTCTTTCGTCATTGCGAGGAGCCCGCGACAAAATTGCGGAGCAATTTTGCGCTAGAGCAACGAAGCAATCCATTCTTTCTTTACGTGGTACGATGGATTGCTTCGCGGAGCCTGTCATCGGGCGGGCATTCGCCCGACCCGTTGGCTCGCAATGACGATCCGCAGGGTGGGCAAAGGCGCCTCTCGCGCCATGCCCACCAGGCCGCGAAAAATTATCGCGCCACATTATAAACTACAATACTGACTGGAAATTCAGGTAAGTGGAAGACGCTATACTGCCGTCATTGCCTGCGACAAACGCAAAGCGTTTGCGCAAGGGAGCGTGAGCTCCGAAGTGCCGTCATTGCGAGGAGCGAATGCGACGAAGCAATCCATTCTTCGCACTCGCGGGCGCCGATAGATGGATTGCTTCGCTTCGCTCGCAATGACGACCTTCGCAATGACGGAGAGCTACGGATTGCTTCGCGGAGCCCCTCAACGGGCCGCGCTTCGCGCGACCCGTCGGCTCGCCATGACGACCCGATGTGGCGTATAGTCCCATATGTAGTGGTGTTTAGTCCAAGCCAGACGGTTCCATGACGGTTATGATAGAAAGGCTGAGGTTAATTTCACCGAACGGGGGCGGGCATTGAGCGGTTATGGCGAACGTCTAGTGCCCGGCTTGTGGCGCAGGGACTTCGGATCGGCGATACTCGTGACAAGCGCCGCAGACATGATTCCGTGAGCTCTCCATCCGCCCACCCGCACCCCTTGCGGTTTTCGTCCGAGACGCTGCCGCCGCGGGATCGCATCGCCATGTGGCGGGAGGTCTATGGGCAGCATGTCCTTCGCCTCGATATCGAACCCATCCGCGACGTTCCGTTTCACGCCGACCTCAAACTGCGCGCGCTGCCTGGACTGGCCACCGTTTCGGGAAGCGTCGGGGGCACCTATGGGCGGCGGACGCGCAGCCTGATTTCCGACGGCAATAATGCTGTGGGCCTGGTGATGATCACCGAGGGCACCGCTATGGTGTCACAATTAGGCCACGAGGTGACGCTG
>DATGJS010000194.1:0-2629 GCA_035295025.1 Bradyrhizobium sp. | reverse complement strand
CCAGAAAAGGGTTCACGCCGGCTTGGCTGGCTCCGGCAAGAGGACGCGGCGACGCTCGTCGACGAGCCTGGCCTGATCACCCTAATCGAAAGATTTCGAGACTGAGCCGGCCGATGCTGGCGCGAAGCATTCAATCGCCTGATCAATCGGGCCGAGCATGCAACTTGCCATCCAGGCCTGGATCGATTTCACTGCTAACGGAAGCGTTTCTCTGCCGAGCGCCGGTCAAGAAAAAGATCGTCAACCACCCAGTTTGGGGGCTTCCAATCTGCGCTTGTTTCTCTATTCGAGCCGGAGTCCTCTCGTGATGAATTGGTTTCAGAAGATTCTTCCCCGAGAGGAGAAGTTCTTCGATCTTTTCGAACGCCACGCTCAGACGCTGGTTGCTGGCGCGGAGGCGCTCCGCAAGCTCCTCGATGGCGGCGAGGACGTGGCGCGTTACTGCCGCGTTGTGGTCGAAAAAGAGAACGAGGCCGACCAGATTGCCCGCGAAGTGATGCAATCGGTTCGACGCACATTCATTACGCCCTTTGACCGCGGCGACATTCAAGCCCTGATCCAGTCCATGGACGACGCCATCGACCAGATGAATCAGACTGTGAAAACAATTACGCTATTCGAAATCCGTGACTTCGAGCCCCTGATGCGCGAAATGGCGGACATGGCGATTGAAGCGGCGCGGCTGACGCTGAAAACTTTACCATGTCTACGCGAGATCGCCGCACATGCCGGCGAGATCAATGCCTATGCCGAGGCCGTCGTACAACTCGAGGAGCGGACAGACCAATTGCACGACGAAGGCCTTCGCGAATTGTTTCGGCAACACAGGCGCAACGATCCGATGAGTTTTCTCATCGGGTCGCGGGTTTACGAGCACTTGGAAAAGGTGCTCGATCGATTCGAGGACGTCGCCAACCAGGTCAACGCCATTGTGATCGAACATCTCTGAGCGGCGAGACGATGAACCCTACGCTCGCCGCGCCGCTGCTGGTCGGTCTCATCGCCACCGCGCTTGTCTTCGACTTTCTGAACGGGCTGCATGACGCGGCCAACTCGATCGCAACCGTGGTTTCAACCCGCGTTTTGCGACCCTCCATGGCGGTGTTTTGGGCCGCCTTCTTCAACTTCATTGCTTTCCTGATCTTCGGTCTCAATGTCGCCGAGACGGTGGGCAAAGGGATTGTCGAGCCAAGCGTCGTGACCGCTGGCGTCGTTTTCGCCGCTTTATGCGGCGCCATCGTTTGGAATGTGGTGACCTGGCTGCTGGGCATCCCGTCGAGCAGTTCACACGCGCTGATCGGCGGTCTCGTCGGGGCCGGCGTCGCGCGAGCAGGCTTTGATGCGGTCGTCTGGACTGGCTTCCTTAAGACCGCCGCGGCGATCGCGCTTTCGCCGTTGCTGGGTTTCGTGCTTGCCTTGCTCTTGGTGGCGGCGGTCTCGTGGATCTTCTTGCGCGCGACGCCGATGGCGGTGGACACGACCTTTCGCACGCTCCAACTCGCCTCCGCCGCTCTTTATTCGCTAGGACACGGCGGCAATGACGCGCAGAAGACAATGGGAATCATCTCGGTGCTGCTTTACTCTCAGGGCTATATGCCAGACGGATTCCATGTCCCGCTTTGGGTCGTCCTGGCCTGCCAAGCCACGATGGCTCTAGGCACCTTGTTTGGCGGATGGCGGATCGTGCACACGGTAGGCTCGAAGATCACCCGCCTATCGCCGATGCGCGGCTTCTGCGCGGAAACAGGCGGCGCCATGACCCTGTTTATCGCCACCGCTTTCGGCGTCCCCGTCTCAACCACGCATACGATCACGGGGGCGATCGTCGGCGTCGGGGCGGCGCGGCGCACGTCTGCGGTGCGGTGGAATATTGCGCGGGGGATCGTTATCGCCTGGGTCCTAACCCTGCCTGCCGCCGCCGCCATTTCCGCCGGAATTTACGGCGTGATCGAGGTCCTTGGATAGACTCAGAGTAGCCAGCGACATCTCTGCGGCGAATTCAAGCGAGTCTGTGCGCCGCTTTGAGACAGGCGAATCGGAAGGAAGAAGCTGATTATTTGTCGAGCAAATCCGCGGCAGGCGAGCCGCAGGCGATTTGCGTCGATCGCATCCAGCCGAGCGGGACCCAATACCTCGCCGCGCTGGCGGACGCGCTAGCGCAACGGATTCTTCGAGAACCGCGCTTGGCTTGACGTCTTGCTCGCGCTTTGGCCACCTCGGCCCGATTTATCAAATCGGCCTAGTCTTCGTGACTGTACCGCCAACGCCTATGGTGGTGGCGATAGTATCGGTACGGATAGGGCCGACCGTAGGAGTAGCCTCCGTCATCCGCATAGCCGCCGCGAAATGCCGGTTGCTGCCAGGGGGCGATGGGATCGCCGCTTGTGTTGAAGCAGATTCCATCCGGCCGACAGACGGTATGCGCCGAAGCCGTGGCGGCCGTGAGCAACGCGCAGCTCGCAGCGGCCAAGACGCCGAAAAGTAGGTTCCCCGGTGAACGCATGTTCATTCTCCTTCTGACGCAACTCGATCATAAACAAATCAGCGCGAAAAAAGTTCAGATTCCCTCGCTGGATGGCTCCCAATGCTCTAGGCCGCCTGTCCCGCGCCGGGGTGTCGCCCGGCGCGT
>DATGJS010000193.1:0-13609 GCA_035295025.1 Bradyrhizobium sp. | reverse complement strand
GGTTTCGGTCCGCGCGACCTCACGCCCGGCACCACGATGGATAATGTCGGCGGCAGCTTGTATTGGGCGACGACGGCGGAATTGCAAAGCAACATTCCCGGCGTCCCCACCGAATACGGCTTAAAGGCGGTCGCCTTTGTCGATGCGGGCAGCGTCTTTCGCTATAGCGGGCCGACGGCCTTTCCGGGCTCGGCGCAATCGCTCCAACTCGCCAATGCCAATGTGCTGCGCTCGTCGGTTGGTGCTGGGTTGAGCTGGGCTTCGCCCTTTGGCGCCCTCACCGTGACCTATGCGGCGCCGCTGACCAAAGCATCTTACGACGTGACCCAGCCGCTCGGCTTCGCGGCTTCGCCGTTCTGATTTTTTTTATTTATAGCGTTTTCGAGCGAAGTAGTGACCTGTTCGCGTGAAGAAAACGCGTCATGACGGCGAAGCCGCTCAATTCTTCGTCTTCGGCGAGGAAGCAAAAGCGTCCTTCACGGCGGTGGAGAATTTCGACAGCGTGCAGAACACCGCGTCTTCGGCGCATTGGCGGGCCCTCTCGCGCTGTTCGGCCACCCGTCGAGGAACGGGAAGCGGGACATTGGCGGGCAACAGCGAGAGCGGCGGACCGGCCGGCTGGCGCGCGCTCTCCATGTCCGCGCGCAGCAAATCGTTTTGCCGTTTGGTAAGCGCGGCCGAGATCGCCTCGCGCCGTCGCTCCTCAAGATAGGTGATATATTCACGGTCGATTATCGTGCGTTCTTCCGCGGTCGGATTGGGACCTGCGATGTCGAATTGCCGGTCCTGCATGAAATCGTAATAAGTATAGCCGCCACCTGCCTTGCGCCGGCCGGCAAACCGCGCCCCGCAACCGGTCATCAGCTCTTTCAACTCGCCGCTCGACGCGTGTTTGGCCTGCGCCAAATCGGCGCATTCTTCGAAATCGCGCGCGGTTTCAGCCGACACCCCGCCAAAAACCAGTCGCACAATGACCAACGCCAAAAGAGCCGCCGCGCCCGCCGCACACAGCCATCCCCGCACGCCGTTCCCGAATCGAAACATGCCCTCGGCTCCCCCACCCGATTCGCCGATTACGCCGCATGATTACGGGTTTTTGCGGGCAAGCCCCCATGCAAGCCGCATTGGATGTGGCGCCGCTGCCACATCGGATGGTTTTTTGACGCGCGCATCTTCTTGCCATTTTTAAGCGTGGATCGTCCGGCAGGATGCCAACCGTCATCTACAAAGGTTCTACCGTCATGCCGTTCACGAAAGCGATTAAAACGCTGGCCTCCGTCGCCGCCGCCGCGTGTGGTTTGTTTGCCTTCAGTTGGGTCGGCCTTGCATTGCTCGGTTTTTGAGTAAGCCGATCAGGCATGCGCGGTCCCGCGCAACGCTGAAAAAGCGGCGGCCGTCTCACGCTGCTAATATTCCTGGCTGCTAATAAAAAGCTCGACTTTAGAACGCGACGCCGATCCGAACGCCGCGCCGCCACACCACGCGGCTTTTCTTTTTCACGTTGCCATGGAGCAGCTCAAAGCGTTCCGGCAACGACACCGTCGGGGGCACTTCAAGGCAGGCGCCGCCCGGCGAATAGTCGATCAAGCGGCAGGAAATCACCGGCAGTTTCGGATTCACGATAATCTGAGCCTTGGCGGCATTGCCGCCGGCTGGCCGGACACGCTGATACAACCGCGGAAATTTACTTTCTGCGCCCATCCCACTACCGTACTGGAGAGCGGTTACGGCATTCTAAATGACCAAAGCGTAAAGCACGCCGCGCCAATTTAGCCCTAAATCGACGCATTGCCCGGCAGACCGTCCCCCAAAGGGACAGGTGCGGCAAAGGCGGGCCGTTCGATTTTCGAAATCGCATCTCGCGCGGGCATCGTCAAACTCGCTCTAATCTTACCAAAACTTTCAAGCAGCTTTTAAAAGCAACGACGCAGATTGTCCCATGCCAGATCTTTCCAAGGCGCGATGAGACTTGGATGAATCATCATCGCGCTTAATTTTTTCGGTGGGACATCGCCTCTCCTCGCAACCGCTTTTGACGTTCGTCGCGAGGAAAGCCGCGTCGCATTTTTTTCGGATCACGCTCCCGAGGGCATTCATGGCCGACGATAAAATCAAAATCAAATGCTCGAAATGTTCGCAATTGTTTCGAGAACGCGCCCAGAAGGTACGAAACGGCTTTCAAACCAATTGCCATCACTGCAACCGGTTGATTACCTTCGATGCGAGCGTGGAAGACCCCAATATCCGAAAGGCACTTCAAAACGCGAGAGAATTTCGGCTCGCGCTGGAAGCCCAACGTCAGGCCGCCACGGAAGAACGCGCACCCGTGCCGGTCATGGACCGCAGCCAGTATTGAAGGGCCCCTGCCCCACCGGCTTTCGGACCTCCATACAATCCAAAAATGTTATACCACATCGCGGCAATTTACACGAGCCGATCCCATGCGGTCAATTTCCACGACCGAACGGGCACAAAATTCGAGCGATATTAACCACATCCAGCGACCGGAGGTGGATGTAACCACGGTTTAAGGCGCCAACGTCGATAAAGAGGCCCTCGATATATCGGTCTTCTGGACATTCGATGAATTTGCACTCCACCACATTCCTAAGCTGGCTACGAAGCTTGCTGCACTCGGCCGCCTTCGCCGGATTGATCCTGATCGCGGCGAGCTGGTTTGTCGTCACTTTCGTTTCTTCGATCGAGCGCGAAAAGGCACTCGACAGCGCGATGAAACAATCCGACGGATTGGTGCGGTTGTTCGAGCAGAGCACCGAGGATACGCTGGATCGTTTCGACCGGACGCTGCTTCTGTTGCGCAAGAGCTTCGAGGACGATCCCGCCCATTTCGATCTGGAAAAATGGATCGAAGAGGCGACGCTGGGGACCGAGGAAAAGTTCCGCGTCACCGTTATCGGCGCCGACGGTTTCCAGATCAAATCGTCCCCGAGCCATGAGGGTCCGCCCATTTGGTTCGGCGACCGGGCTTATTTTCAAGAACAAATGGAAGCCACTAACGATCACCTCGTCATCAGCGCGCCGATTCGCGGAAGGATCACGGGACGCTTGGCGATTCAATTGTCGCGCCGGCTGCACGATATCGACGGCAACTTCGCCGGCGTGATCGTCATCGCGCTCGATCCCGATTTCATCGAGAGATTCTACCAAACCATCAACCTCGGCAAAGGTGACACCATCTCGATCCGCAACGAGAACAGCATCGTGATGGGCGCGCGAGGGTTTTCGGAGGATGTGGTCGGCCATCGAATCGGCCCGCAGCCCTCGCGAACCGATGCTCTCGCGGCAGCCACCTCCGGCCATTATTGGGGCGGCGGCGCCATCGACGGCTCCAGCCGGCTCGTCGCTTTTCGCACCTCCGACAAGTACTGGCTGACTTACATGGTCGGCATCACCGAGGAAAACATCCTCAACGACTACCGGCGGCATCGCACGGCCTATATCGGCATCGCCTCGGTTATCACGCTTCTGGTCCTGATCGCGATCGGTTTCGCCGTTCGCTATCAAATGCAGCTCGACCGCAGCCGGTATGATCTGCAGCGGCTCAACGAGGAAGTTTCGAAACAGAACGTTCGTTTCGACGCCGCGCTGACCAACATGTCGAGCGGCCTTGCCATGTTCGACGCCGACGGCCGGTTGACGGTGTGGAACGAACGTTACGATACGATCTACCGGATGCCCAGGGAACTCGTCCAACAGGGCGCGAGCATTTATTCGATCGTCAAATTTTGCGACCAGACCAGGGGACAGAAACTCGATGTGGTCGCCTTTGTCGCCGGCTTTCGGCGGGAGCTGAAGGAGACCGGCAAGAACCGCTTGACGGCCTATTTGAAGGACGGGCGGGTCATCTCGATCGTCAACACCGCGATCGCGGGCGGCGGCTGGGTCGGCATCCACGAGGATGTCACCGCGCAGCGCTCGCAGGAACGGCTGATGGTCGAAAAGGCCGCCGAACTCGAACTCATCAATGCGCGCTTCAACGCCGCGCTTCACAATATGTCGCAAGGTCTATGCCTGTTCGGTCTCGACCAGCGGGTCGTGATCGCCAATGCCCGCTACGCCGAAATCTACCGCCTGCACGAAGACCAAGTGAAGCCCGGAACCCCGTTGCGGGAAATTCTGCAAGCACGAATAGAAAGAGGCACGGCTTTCGAGATCGATCCGGACGACTATGTCCGCATCAATGTGAAGCAGCAAAGCGAGATTCAAGAACTCCCTGACGGGCGCGTGATAGAGATCAAGCGGCAGCCGATGGTCAATGGCGGCTGGCTGACCACGCATGAGGATGTCACCGCGGAAAAGCGAAACGAGAAGCTGTTGGCCGAGAAGGCCAGCGAACTTGAAATCATGAACAAGCGCTTCAGCACGGCCTTGAGCAATATGGCGCAGGGTCTGTGCATGTTCGATGGCCAGCGGCGGCTGATCGTGTGGAACGAGCGCTTCGCGCAATTATACAGCGTGCCCGACGGACTGTTGAAGGTCGGCGTGTCCTACGAGGAGATCGTCGCCGAACGGATCGCGCGCAACCTGAAGAAGACGCCCGACGATCCCGCGGTCAAGGCCGAAGTGGCGGAGCTGGCCAAATTGCCACCCGACGCCACCCGCGTCGACGAATTGCCGAATGGACGTTTTGTGCAGCTCACGCGGCAGCCGATGGAAGGTGGCGGATGGGTCGCCATCATCGAAGACATCACCGAGCGGCGGCGGGCGGAAGCTGAAATCATCCATCTGGCGCGCCATGACCCGCTGACCGGACTGGCCAACCGCGCGCAGTTCAACGCGCGGCTTGAAGAAGCGAGCCAACGTTTGCAGCAAAACGGCGGTGCGGTCACCGTCATGATGGTCGATCTCGATAAATTCAAGGCGGTCAACGACACCCACGGCCATCTCTCCGGCGATCAATTGCTGGTCGAGGTCGGCCGGCGCCTGCAAGGCTGTATCGGCGCCAACGACGTGCTGGCGCGGCTTGGCGGCGACGAATTCGCGATCATTCAAGATAGCGGAACGGACCAGCGCGCCAACGCGGTGGCGCTCGCCATTCAGATCATCGATGCGATTTCCGCGCCCTTCGACCTCAGCGGACATGAGGCGGGCGTCGGCACCTCGATCGGGATCGCGATGGCGCCGGCACATGGCGTCGAACCGGAAGACATACTGAAGCGGGCCGACCTTGCGCTCTACCACGTCAAATCCAGCGGCCGAAACGACTTCCGCATCTTCCAGAACGAAATGCTCGAATTGGTCCATACCCAGCGGACCGCGGAGCGCGAGCTTGGAGAGGCGATCGCGCTGGAGCAGTTCGAACTGCATTACCAGCCGGTGGTCGACGTCAAGACGCGGCAGCTCTGCGGGGTCGAAACGCTGGTCCGCTGGCGACACCCGACAAAAGGCATGATCCCGCCGGACCTTTTCATTCCGCTCGCCGAATCCACCGGCCTGATCGGGCCGCTCGGGGAATGGATCCTCAGACGCGCCTGCGCCGACGCCGCCGCCTGGCCGGCGCATGTCAAGATCGCCGTCAACATCTCGGCGGTTCAGTTCAAGAAAGGCAATCTCTTCGATATCGTGCTGAGCACGCTGATGAAGACCGGCCTGCCGGCGGAACGGCTCGAACTCGAAATCACCGAAACCTCGCTCTTGGAAAATCGCGAAGCCCATCTGACGACGATCCGTCAGTTGAAGAATCTCGGTCTTTCGATCGCGCTCGACGATTTCGGTACCGGCTTCTCCTCGATCAGCTATTTGACGATCTTTCCCTTCGACAAGATCAAGATCGACAAATCGTTCACCCGCGATGTCCTCGGCCGCGACGACTGCAAGGCGGTGGTGGCGTCCACTCTCGCGCTGGCGCAGGGACTTGGCATCGTCACGACGGTCGAGGGCGTGGAAACCGAAGAGCAATTCGAATATATGCGCGCGGCCGGCGTCGATCTGGCGCAAGGCTATCTGTTCGGAAAACCGGTTCCCATTTCCGAGTTCGACCGGCCCACAGCGCCCATGATGATCACGCTCGTGGCCTGACGCCACCGGCCGATCCCGCCGCTTTCACCCGAAAGCAAGCGCAAATTCTTCGGCATCGACGGCACGAGTCGGTACCATTCAAGACAATTCAACCGAATCTCGTTTGCGCCTTAAACTGGCGGACTTTGAGCTTCAGACCAACTCCATCCGCGAATGCCGGCCCACGGCTTGAGCTTTCCAAACTTCAATTCAGCGGCAGCCAAACGATATCGCAAGGCCTGTTGCACGCTTTGCAATGCACCGGCTGGGCAAAGGTGCTGGCGAGCTCCCACTCCTGTTTTTCGTTGCTCCATTGCACGCTCGCTTGGGAAACGATGTCGTCCGAACGGCAATGGGAGCAAACGGGTGTCGAGCGCGCAAGCCGCCTCGCCGGCTGCGTATCAGCTTCTTCCGCTCGCCCTTCCATCTGCTCCTGCGCCCGTTCGGGCGTGGGCTCCGGCCTGGAATGAAATGGATTGAAAAGTAGAGGGTGTGCCATTTTGTATGTTCCCCTGCCCCCGGATTATGCCGCTTTTCTATTTGAAGTTCCGGACTCGAATTCGCCGCCTGCGGTATAGGAACTTCAAATAGGCCGCACCCCTGGCCCGATTCTGCGCCGAGTGTAACGCGCCCGACACGCTTGTCTTCCCGGCGAAGGCCCCTTTTCCCCAATTGCTGTGGATTGTTCGACGCGGGGGGCGCGGGACGCGCTCCGAACGATGACAACCGCCGGAGAGCCCCTTGGTGGCAACAAAACAAAAAGCCCCGCCGGATTTAATCCGGCGGGGCGCGCCATAGGTTCTTCGCTGGTCCCTTAAACTTTTAAGGGGCGTTATTTCAGCGACGAGCTGATCGAAGTGAAATTGGTACTGAGGGTGCCGCCAAGACTATTCACCGCGGCGATAATCGCAAGGGAAATTCCGGCTGCGATCAAGCCGTATTCAATCGCGGTCGCGCCCGATTGATCGGACAAAAATTCCAGGAAGTAACGTCGCAACTACGCCTCCTCGATCGATGATGTGCACGCGCGCGCTCTTAGGCGCCAAGCAAGCCTAGGGGACTTGCGCTACGACAACGTTAAGATGGTGCGGGGCTATTTAAGTATTGGGCCAGGGTCAAAAACCCATGCAACGGTAGAGTGTTACGGTCATGGCCGGGTGGCGGCGCCACAACAGCGCTTAAGTTGAAAGAATTATTCGCCGGCGATCTGCGACGGCGGGGCACGGAAAATGCCGGTCCCCGAAACCTGGGAGGCAATCAGCCTCGCGCGGCGAAGATCTGATAAAAGCCGATCACGATCTCAAAGGCGATCAACAGCACGACGATGATTTCGAGGCGGAGCGAGCGGCGCGTGTCGATGATGTCGGCGAGCGTATTGGCGGTTTCGGCGACCACCGCAAGCTTGCGGTTGAGCGCATCGACCCGTTGCGCCAGCTCATATTCGTCTTCCAGACGGGCATAGAGCCGTTCCAAATCGGGGCGATCCCAAAGCGCATCGGGCTTGTCGGCAATCGCCACCCGCCCCGAAACATTGTGCTGCACCAACAGCGCTTCACCGATCAGTTTCAGGAGGTCGCGCCGGTTCCGGAAAAATTTTCCCGAAACCGCCAATTCCCGCACAAACGGTTCGATGATTTCGAACACTTTCGCGACCTCGCGCTCGTCATGGGCGAGCGCCACGCTTTTGGCTAGCACGTCCGAGACCACGAGCAGGCGCGCCATTGACATGTCGCGGACCTGGATCGGCCCGCCGGCGGCGACCTGATCTTCCGTCTCGCCAATCAGTTCGACGCTCGCCGTCTCCTCTTCCACTTGGCTCAGCCGGCCGCCGATCCGCGGCGACAGCCGTTCCAGAAAAGCCGTCTCGTCAACGAGACTCATGTTGAGAAAAACCACCGCGCCATAGCGAAACAAAACCGCAACGCCGTTTTCGCCGGCGCGCAGCGCCAGCGGAACGGCCGAGAGCGCTTCCTTCTCAAAACCCTGCGTGTTGATCCGCTCACCGACATTGAGCGCATGGGCGGCAAGGCGCGTGACCGGCGGTTCGCTTCGAAAGGCGGAAGTTTTCATCGGCGAAAAATGCCTCGCATAAACGGCCAACAAAGGGCCGCGCACGACAACGCCGATTCTTCGGCCGCGCGATAAATATTACGGCCGTCTTTCCGGTATTTTATTACTGCCGAGACGGCTTTGACGGGATTATGGGCAAAAACCTGCCAAATCCGGCCGATTTTGCGCCCACCATGTCGTTGGAAACCACAGAACGAGCGATGTTGCGGTGCGATGCTTTTTTGGACTCCCCTTCCGCTTATTATCAATATATGTTGATCAACATCCGGAAGTAAGTGCATTTCATTACGATCTGTTATTTTCATCCGGCAGGTCGCTGGCGTTTTGCCAGCGACCTTTTCATTACCTGAGCCGTATCCTTAACGCCGAAAGCGGTGGGTTCCAGTCGCCGTGGCAAAACCATAGGTGAGCGCGAGACGATCGAGGCATTCGCGAAAACGCTTGGCGAAATAATCCATCCAGCGCTGGCCGCGAAGGCCGCGCCTTTGCCCGATCTGTTCCATGGTGAGGCCCAAAACCAGCACTTCGTGCACCAGCATCATGCCGTCGGCACCGAGTTCGCGTTCGATGCGGCCGAGCCGCAGCACGGCCTTGCGCTGACGCTCGGTGATCGGCTCGCGCGCGCTCCCGCCATCGACATATTCGCGGGTCGGATCGACCGCCCGCGGGCCGCGCTCGGCCTTCTCCCAATCGTCCTGAAAGGCCCGCCCGCCACGATATTGCGCCTCGTCGATCTGATGATGGCTGTGCAACCGCGCCAGCGGATCATTGCGGATCGAACGAAGGGCAACGATCTTCTCGCCGGGTTCAAGCGCCAGCGGGTTCTCCACTTCGATTTCAGCGACTTCGGCGTTGCGCGGCAAATCGCGCGCTTTTCGGTCGTGAACCTGGCCGGCTTTGCCCATTTTGTTGCGTTTGGCGCGTGGCATGGCTTTGGGACTCCCTCTTGTAAAAACGAATGGTCGAACGGTTGAATTGATCGGAAGGCGGATTTTCCCCTTCACATCTTCGACGCCTCAGCTCGTCTTTCGCGCGACATAGGCGGCAAGCTCCGCGCTGATGGGAATGGCGGTCTTACGGCCCGCTCCGCCGGCCTGGACCGCCCCGGGCGACGAGGCGGGGCCGGCCTCCTTCGAAGAAAGATTCCGATATGAGTGTGGGTGTGAGTGGTCGGCGCCGGCTAAAGCCTCGCTCGACATCGGCGGAGCAATTGCTCGCCCCGGCAATGTCCGGCCCCGCGAAGCATTCTCAAGCTTCATGCGGGACAGCGCCGAGCCGAGCCCACCCTTTTGCCCGGCGATCGCGCGCTTTTCCGAGACGCGCATCATCCGTTCAAGCTCGGCATCGATCCGCTTGTGCTTCCAGCCGGCGTGAAAAAAATCCTGCAAGATCGGGCGGTAATCGCACCAGGTCTTAAGCGGCAATTTCGTAATTTTCGACAATTGGCGATCGTCGTCGGGAAGTTCCCCCTTGCGCCAATAATGCATCATCAACAGCAGATAGGCGCCATGCTGCGCGGTGGTCAGATGACCGGTATCGCCGAGATAATCGCCGACATAAAGCGGCATCCAAGGACGCTTCATTCGGCAGAACCGCCGTTCTTGGCCGCGCACATGGCCGACGATTGCGCGCGCAACAGACGCGCAAGTTCCACCGCGCGCGCGGAGCCTTCGGCCTCGCGCCGAATCAGCGCCGCCAGATGAGCGATGCGGTGCTTCGTGGCGAGCGGCCTAAGTCTTGCCAGAATCCCATTCGCGCTCATGCCGCCTCCACTAGGCGCAGCACCACTTTGGCGGGCGCGCGAGCGGCTGCCGGTTCGGCCAGGCGCGTCAGGTGAAAATGCGAGACGCAATAGCTTGAGCCTTCGCGGCGCGGATGGCCGCAAAAGGTGATGGGCTCGCCTTCCGCGTCCCCGCCATAGGGGTAGCGGCAATCATTGGCTTCAAGATCGATCAGCGCGAGATGGCGCGGATTGATCGCGACGCAACGAAGCTGAAGCGCCGCGGCACGCTCTGATATCGAGCGCTTGACCATGGGTTTGGATTTGGGTTTGGGCGGGGACAGGGCGACCGGCTTGGCGAGGCCGCGCGGGCGCATTTTACAAAGCCGCCGCACATCGGGATGTTTCGGCGCGCTCGGCCCGATCGCGCCATCGGCGCGTGCGGGCGTCGAAAGACCCATGCGGCGGGCACGGCCGATCGCGGCGTTGCGGGAATAAGCGGTTCCAAATCGCGCGTTCAAGGCCCGCGCGGCCTCCGAAAACGACATCCCATCGGTCAGATAGTCGTGCAGCGCCGAGGAGTGCGCCGCCTCCCAGTTCGATTGCATTGTTGTTTTCCTGAAGTTTCACGTTATGTTCTCTTTATTTCTGATATTCCGAAATAAGTCAAGCTTGATTTCGGATAATCGGAATTGTTATGATCCCCCAACATCGTTGCGCAGGAGACCCGCCATGCTGGACGTCAAGATGATCGAGCGAGGGCTTTCAAAGCCGGGCAAGACCAAGGGCGGTCTTGCGGACGCGATGGGCGTTCGGCCCGGCGCGGTATCGGAAATCCTGGCGGAGGCGCGCCTGATCAAGGCCTCCGAAATTGCCCTTATCATCGACTATCTCGATCTCAACGCGGTGCCGATCATGGGACGGATCGGCGCCGGCGCCTCGATCAGCCCTGAACATGAGCAGGTGCCGCCGGAGGGGCTTGGCGAGGTCGAACTGCCTTTCCCGATCGCGGAGGAAACCGTCGCATTCGAGGTGGTCGGCGATTCCATGCTGCCGAAATACGAAAATGGCGATATCATCGTGGTATATCGCGATCAGCGCCACCCGCTGTCGAGTTTTTACGGCGAGGAGGCCGCGGTACGGCTGAAAAGCGGCGAGCGTTATCTCAAGACGATCGAGCGCGGTAAAACCGCCCATGTCGTCAACCTCACAAGCTTCAACGCCAAGCCGATCAGCGGCGTCAAACTGGAATGGATCGGAGAAATCTGCGTGACCTTGCCGCGGGGCCAGATCGAGCGCCTGCGCGCCAAGGCGGCCGGGCGGTCGCGGCGGAAGCTTTCGGGCCACGCCGGGCATAGGGACGGCAAACCGCCCGCGAAATGAGCGACGGGTGATCCGGCCGATTCGGCAAGGCCCGTGGGAGATTTCCAGCCGCCTCTTTATGATTTCTGATATTCCGAAATTTATGTTGCTTTATTTCTGATTTTCAGAAATAATACACGACAGACGGACTCAACCCCTCCCCGAAAGGCGCCGCATTATCCCCCGCATGCAATATTTCGTCGTCATGATCGATTATGGAAGGCGCGGCCGCGAGGCCATCGTCGACCCCGAAATCACCCGCCGCGAGGTCGTCTCGCGCGTCGCCTCGGGCGAATACGCCAATATCAGCTTCATCCACCAGATCGCGGACGATGCGGTGGCCGACATCACCGAGGAGATTTTGGAGGAAGCCGCCTTGCCTGAGATCGTGGCCTCAGGCGCCGAGCTTCAGGCCCGCCGCTTCGATCACGTCAGGGATTTGCGCAAGCATGAGAGAGCGTGAACGACGACGGCCCGGCGGATGAAATAAAAAAGCGCGACGGGAACATCATCGCGCCTTTGAAACTTTTTAAGTCTTGCATGCCCGCCTTACGCCGCCCTCACCGTATGCAGGAATCTGCCGACTTCCTCGCGCAGGCGACTGCTGTCGCTCGACAAGGATTGGGCGGCGGAGAGCACTTGCGATGAAGCCGAGCCGGTCTCGGACGCGCCGCGCTGCACGTCCACGATATTGGACGACACGTCCTGGGTGCCCTTGGCCGCCTGCTGCACATTACGCGAGATTTCCTGCGTCGCGGCACCCTGCTCTTCCACCGCCGCGGCGATGGTGGCGGAAATTTCGGCGAGCTTTTCGATCGTGCCCGAGATTTCCTTGATCGCATTCACCGAGTCCTGCGTCGCGGTCTGAATCCCGGAAATCTGTTGGCCGATTTCACCGGTCGCCTTCGCCGTCTGCTCGGCGAGCGCCTTCACCTCGGAAGCGACCACCGCAAATCCGCGGCCGGCCTCCCCGGCGCGGGCCGCCTCGATGGTCGCGTTCAGCGCGAGCAAATTGGTTTGACCGGCGATCGTGCTGATCAATTCGACGACGTCGCCGATCCGGCTCGCCGCTTTCGACAGGTCACTGACCCGATCGGTCGTGGAACGCGCTTGGCCGACGGCCTCGCTCGCCATGCGGGCGGAATCCTGCACCTGGCGGCCGATTTCATTGACCGAAGAGAAAAGCTCTTCCGTGGCGGAAGCCACCGATTGCACATTGGCGGTGGCCTGCTCGGATGCGCTCGCGACCATGACAGTCTTTTGTTCCGCGCGCTCGGCATTGGTCGTGAGCGACTTGGCCGAGTCTTCGAGCTCGTTGGAGGCCTTTGAGACGGTTTCGACGATCTGGCCGACCGCGGCCTCGAAACCGTCCGCGAGTTTCTGCATCTCAGCCTTGCGCTGGTGGGCGATAGCCGCGTCCTGTTTGGTCTTAGCCTCGGCTTCCTCGCGCGCCTTTTCTTCGGCGCGAACCTTAAAGCCTTCGACGGCATGCGCCATATCGCCGACTTCATCCTTGCGATCGAGTCCGGGAAGAACAATGCCGAAATTTCCGGCGGCGAGCTCCTTCATCGCGGCGGTGAGCGCCGAAAGCGGGCGCACGATGCCGCGGGCAATCAGGAAGGCGATCAAGAACCCGATCAGAACGGTGGCACTCGCCGCGGTTTTCTGGGTGGCGGTCACCGTCTCAATGCGGCGGTTGGTTTCCGCGACGGTCGTGTCGAATCGATCGCTGGCTGACGTCTTCAGCCGATCCATTTTACCGAGAGCATCGATGGTAATCGGGGCCATGGTCTTGGTGTAGAGGTCGTTGGCGCGCAGGAGATTAGGAGCGGTCTTGTCGAATGCCGCCTGATATTTGGCGACGCCGGTCTTGACGGCCGTCAGCAGCGGGGCAAGCGAACCCGACAGTTCGGATTTCTCGATCGCTGCGATTTGTTCCTGCGCCCTTCCGACCTGGGTCTTGAAGTTGTCAGAACCCTTGACATCGTGAGTCGCCAGCGTTCGCCAATTGGCGATCCGCATCAAGAAGACCTTGTCCTCCAAGATACTTGCGATCGGCTCGACCGACGTTCCCTGCACCGCGTTGACCAATTTTTGAAGGTCGGCGGTCAATTGATCGCCATCGACGAAGAGAAGCTTGCGGCCAGCGAGCATCTGCGACACGATCTCGATGAGCTCGCTACGCTTGGCCTTCAGTTCGGCTACACTCTTGGCAATATCGAGATAGATCGCGCGCTCTTCTCCGCTCAGGGCGGCTTTTTCGGCCTCGGCGAGAAGATCAGTGGCCTTGGCAAGCGCTTTCTCGGATTCGGCGAGGGAGATTTCGTCCTGGTCAAACGTATAACGCAGGATGGCGCGGCGGATGGCCTGAAGTTCGTTTTGAATATTGCTGATGCGGATGCTGCTCTTCGAGTGACGCTCCATCGTGTTGACTTGCTC
>DATGJS010000192.1:0-6061 GCA_035295025.1 Bradyrhizobium sp. | reverse complement strand
CGCCAGAAGGTCGCGGCCTTCAAAATGGATGTCTCCTTGATCCGGCTCGATCAGGCGCAGCACCAGCCGGCTGACGGTGGATTTACCGCACCCGGATTCGCCGACCAGCGCCAGCGTCTCACCGGCATCGACGCTAAAGCTGACGCCATCGACCGCCTTGACGAAAGCGGTGGGCCGCCCGAATGCCGAACGCGCCGCCACGAAATGTTTTGTCAGGTTTTTGACATCGAGTAAAAGCGTCATCGCCGCACCAGCCTTTCCAGCGGCGCGCGGATGCAGCGCGACCAATGGCCGGAGCTTATCTCGGCAAGCGGCGGCGGCGCGGCGCTGCAAGCCACCTCGGCGAACGGACATCGCGCCGCGAATCGGCATCCTTGCGGCGGCGCGGCCATATTGGGAACCACGCCCTCGATGGTGGCGAGATGGGTGGTGTGATGATGCAGGCGCGGAATCGATCCGAGCAGGCCGACGGTGTAGGGATGTTGCGGCGCTGCGAACAACGTATCGACGGAGGCGCGTTCGACGATTTCGCCCGCATACATCACCGCGACCTCGTCGCAGACTTCGGCGACCACGCCGAGATCATGCGTGATCAGGATGACGGCCGCGCCGCTTTCCGCCTTCAGTTCCCGCATCAAATCGAGGATCTGGGCCTGCAAGGTCACATCGAGCGCGGTCGTGGGCTCGTCGGCGATCAGAAGGCGTGGATCGCAGGCCAGCGCCATCGCGATCATCACACGTTGGCGCATGCCGCCGGAAAGCTTGTGCGGGTATTCGTCGATGCGCCGTTCGGGCGAGGGGATATGCACCCGCCGCAGCAATTCGATCGCGCGCTGGCGGGCGGCGCTTTTGCTTCCGCCGCGATGACGGCGAATGGATTCGACGATCTGGTCGCCGATGGTGAAGCTCGGATTGAGCGAGGTCATCGGCTCCTGAAAAATCATGGCGAGCCGGTTGCCGCGCAGGTCGCGCCGGGCCTGATCGGATATGGTGAGAAGGTCGAGGCCGTCGAAGCGGATCGAGCCGGTCACCTCAGCCGATTGTGGCGGCAAAAGGCCCATGATTGCGAGCGAGGTGACACTCTTGCCGCAGCCGGATTCGCCGACCAGGCCAAGCGTGGCGCCATTGGCGACCGTAAGATCGACTGTATCGACCGCCTGCGTGGCGCGCCCATCATCGCCACGGAAAGTGACCCGTAAATCCCTGATCTCGATCAGCGGCGCATCGGTCATTGTTCGCTTCCGGTCGCGGCCGCGATGCCGGCGTCGATCACCGCGCGATCGGTAATGCCGGCCGGGTTTTTCCGGCTCGGTAGATATTTTCGGAAATGCACCCAGCGCTCGCGGCTTACGGCCTCCAACCGCGCCAGTTCGCTCAAGGGGTCGGTGTGGTCGTCGACCCGCAGGTCAAGATCGGACCATTCTTCCTCGCTATAAATCAAAAGCGCGGCCGATTGCCTGCCGCGCTTGTCGCCGCCTGCTTCTTCGCCGGCGCGCATCGCGGCAATCAGGCGGCGGGCGAAGGGAATTTCGGCATTGGCGCGGTAAGCGTTCGCGGTCTCGTCCAGAACCCGCCCGCTTGCCAGCATATTGCCGGCGATCGAAAAGCCTTCGCCTTTGAGGTGTCCACACCAATCGACGCAGTCTTTACCGGTAAAGGCGGCGATGCGCCCCTTGGCGTCCATGATGTGGAGCTGGCGGCTTGCATGTCCGGCATCGGCGGCAAGAAGCGTTTTGATGATATCGTTTGGTTCGTGGCCTTCGCGAAGCAGCCTCACACCATCGATGCCGTAATAGGGATTGACCAGCGCTTGCGTTGCGATGGCGCCGATAGCGGGCGCGATGTGCGGCACGCGCGCGCCGACCGCGAAAAACTTCGTCGCGACCGCTATTCCTATCTGGCCGGTGGCATTGTCTTTGGCAATGATCGACCAGGTCATGGGCCTAGAGCTCCGATTCCGAAGTTCGCAAGCTACCGCAGCGACCTCTGATGCGAACTTCGGAATCAAAGGAGCTCTAGCAACTTATATTTTCTAGTGCGGCTTTGAATTTGAAGTTCCTATTACGAACTTGCCGCGGCACTGATAGGAACTCCAAATTCGCCGCACTAGCGCCCCGAGGCGTAGCCTTGCATGCCGCGCGGATTGGCCGCGGCGCGGCGGCGGCGGCCGATTTTGGAAGCGGCGGTCAAGCGGCCTTCGGACCAGTCCGGGCCGATTTCAACGATGTGGCCGCGGCTGCGCAGCGTCTCAACAGTTGCTTTGGGAATGCGGTTCTCGACCACCATCACGCCGGGGCGCGAGGTGCGCGGCCAGAATGAGATCGGGAAATGCTCGGAATGCCACGCCGGTGCGTCGATCGCCTCTTGCAAATTCATCTTGGCATGGACATGCCGCAGAAAGAATTGCGTGATCCACTGATCCTGCTGGTCGCCGCCGGGCGAACCCCAGGCGAGATACGGCTCGCCGTCGCGTAGCGCCATGGTCGGGGAAAGCGTGGTGCGCGGACGTTTTCCCGGCGCCAGCGAAGCCGGGTGATTTTCTTCAAGCCAGAACATCTGCGCGCGGCTGCCGAGGCAGAAGCCGAGCTCTGGAATGACCGGCGAGGATTGCAGCCAGCCGCCGGAAGGCGTCGCCGAAATCATGTTGCCGGCCTGATCGATAATGTCGAAATGCACGGTGTCGCCGTTGACCTCGCCGAAGCGGCCGACGGTGGGTTCCCCCGCGCCCATGGCGCCGACCGCCTCGCGTTGGCCTTCCTGGCGGCGCAGCTTGACCACCCCGCCGAAGCCTTCGACCGAACCGGGAGTGAATTCGAGCGAAGCTTTTTCCGAAATCAATTTGCGTCGCTCGTCATTATAGGAATCCGACAACAGCGTCGCGATCGGGATTTCCGTGAATTTCGGATCGCCGTAAAATTTCTCGCGGTCCGCATAAGCGAGCTTGGCGCATTCGATCTGCAAATGGATGAATTCGGGGCCGGTCGGATCGAGTCCGTCGAGTTGAAAGCCCTTGAGAAGTGCAAGTTGTTGCAGCATCACCGGGCCCTGGCTCCAGACCCCGCCTTTGCACACGGTGTAGCGGCCGTAATCATAGGTCAGCGGCGCTTCGATGGTGGGCTGCCAGCGCACCATGTCGTCGGCGCATAATACGCCGCGATGTGGCGATCCACTGACATCCATCACTTCTTGCGTGCGGCAGAATTTGTCGATGGCCTCCGCCACGAAACCTTTCGACCATGCGCCTCGCGCGCGCTCGATTTGCGCGTCGCGGTCGCCGCCCACGCTTTCGGCCTCTTTGAGGATACGGCTATAGGTTTCGGCCAATTGCTTGTTGGTGAAGATGACGCCGGGTTTCGGCACTTCATTGTTGGGCAGATAGACGGCGGCCGATGTCGCCCAATATTTTCGGAACAATTGCTCGACGGTCTTGATGGTGGCGCAGGCGCGCTCCAGCATGGGATAGCCGTCACGGGCGTAGGCGATCGCGGGCTCCAGCACGTCGCGCAGCCGCATGGTGCCGTAATCGCGCAACAGCAGCATCCAGGATTCGAATGTGCCGGGAATGCAGGCTGCGAGCAGCCCGGTGCCAGGCACCATCTCCAGCCCCTCGCTCTTGTAATGCGCGATGGTGGCGCCGGCGGGCGCGGGCCCTTGGCCGCAAATCACCTCTGTGCGAGCGCGTTTGACGTCGTGGACGATGATCGGCACGTCGCCACCAGGACCGTTCAGATGCGGCTCGACCACCTGCAACGTAAACGCGGTGGCAACGGCGGCGTCGAACGCGTTGCCGCCGCGCTCCAAAATACCCATGCCGACCGCGGTTGCGATCCAATGCGTGGAGGTGACCACGCCGAACATGCCCTCGATTTCGGGGCGGGTGGTGAAGGGGTCTGGATTGATGTGGCCCATGATGATCCGTAGTTTAGCATTTGTTTGGAAAAGCTTAAAGGCGGCGCAATTGACCACAGGTGGGGCGCCCTGCCAACCGGCTTATGGTCGTTGTGATCATGCGCCGGCGGCGGCTTCCGCAGGGTTGTTAACGGCGTGGCAGGCGACACCGTCGATCAGCGCGGGCGCCTCGCGGCGGCAAAGGTCGAAGGCCAGCGGGCAGCGCGGATTGAAGGCGCAGCCAGCGGGTGGATTGATCGGGTTTGGGATTTCGCCCTTGACCGGGATGCGCGGGCGGCCCGACATCGCCAAATCCGGCACCGCGCCGAGCAGCATCTTGGTATAGGGCATTTTCGGGGTATCGAAGAGCTCGCGGGCTTCCGCGATCTCCACCACGCGGCCGAGATACATCACGCCGATGCGCCGCGCCATATGCCGCACCACGGCGAGGTTATGGCTGATGAACAGATAGGTGAGGCCGAACTTGTCTTGCAAGTCGCGCATCAAATTGAGGATCTGCGCTTGCACGGAGACATCGAGCGCCGAGGTCGGCTCGTCGCACACGATGAATTCCGCCTCGGAAGCAAGCGCGCGGGCAATGGCGATGCGCTGGCGCTGACCACCGGAAAATTCATGCGGATATTTCCAGCCGTCATCGGCGTGAAGCCCGACCAGGCCGAGCAGTTCACCGATGCGCGCGCGGATGTCGGCTTCCCCTTGGATCAGGTCGAAAGCACGGATCGGCTCGGCGACGATGGCATCGACCCGAAGCCGCGGGTTGAGGCTGGCATAGGGGTCCTGAAAGATCATCTGGATACGGCGGCGCAATTGACGGCGGGCCTGCGACTGGCGCGTCGCCGACATCGAAACCCCGTCGATGATCACTTCGCCCGATGTCGGCGGCAATAATCCGACCACCATCCGCGCCACGGTGGTTTTGCCGGAGCCGGATTCGCCGACCAGCGCAAAGGTCTCGCCTTTGGCAATGTCGAAGCTGACGCCGTCGACGGCTTTGAGATATTCCAGATGACCGCCTTCGAGAAGGCGGTTGAGCCATGGCTTGGAGACGTTGAAGACGCGGCGTAGATTTTTCACCTCGATGAAGGGTTTCGCCGTCATGCCGCGCTGTCCTTGGTGAGGGCATCGTAGAGATGACAGGCGACCGCTTGCGCGCCTTGCACGATCGGCTCCGGCCGCTCAGCGCGGCAGCGCTCGAAAGCGAAAGCGCAGCGCGGATTGAAGGCGCAGCCCGGCGGGATCGAGGAAAGCCGTGGCATGGTGCCGGGGATCTGCACCAGCCGCGCGGCTTCGCCCGCAAGCGTCGGAATCGCGCCCATCAGGCCTTTGGCATAGGGGTGCAAAGGGTTTTGCACGACATCGCGCACCGGGCCGATTTCGGCGATGCGGCCGGAATACATCACCGCGACGCGGTCCGAGGTTTCCGCGATCACGCCCATGTCGTGGGTGACGAGCATCACGGCGGTGCCGTGATCGCGCCCGAGGCGCTTGATCAAGGTGATAATCTGGGCCTGCACCGACACGTCGAGCGCGGTGGTCGGCTCGTCGGCGATGATCAATTCTGGCTCGGCGCAAAGCGCCAGCGCAATGACGACGCGCTGGCGCATGCCGCCGGAGAACTCGTGGGGATAAGCATCGATGCGCTTGTCGGGCGCGGGGATGCCGACCTCGGCGAGCAGATCGATCGCGCGCCGCCGTGCCGCCTGTTCGGAGAGATTGGTGTGGGTGCGGATGGTCTCGATGAGCTGATCGCCGATCCGGTAGAGCGGATTGAGGCTCGTCAAGGGATCCTGGAAAATCATGCCGATTCGCTTGCCTCGGATCCGGCGCATCTCGTCCGGCGGCAAATTGTCGATCCGCAAGCCCGAAAGATAAATTTCACCGCCGGCGATGCGGCCGGGCCGGTCGATCAAACCGATCACCGCAAGGCCGGTCACGGATTTGCCGGCGCCGGATTCGCCGACGACGCCCAACACCTCGCCCTTGGCGATATCGAAGGAAATGCCGTCGATCGCGTGCAGCACGCTGTGGCGGGTCACGAATTCGACCCGCAAATTACGCACGGAAAGGACCGGTTCACTCATACGCCCAGACATTCCTTAAGCGAGACTGCTTCTCATCGAAGTTTCGGGTTGAGAGCGTCGCGCAACCAATC
>DATGJS010000191.1:0-2313 GCA_035295025.1 Bradyrhizobium sp. | reverse complement strand
GGTCGATGCCCGAAAGCCGCGCCGCCGCCTCATTGCCGCCGAGTGCGTAAAGCCTGCGGCCGAACCTTGTGTGGCTGAGAACGAAGATCGCAACGGCAGCGATGACGACAAAGATCGCAACCGGCACGGGAAGGCCCTCGCCGGTGCCGAACACGTAAGCGGCCAGCAATAATCCAATCGCGGCGGCCAGCACGCCGGGCAGGTTTGTCTCGACATGCGAGGGGCCGCTTGTCTTTCTGCTTCCGTTCGCGCGTCTGACCAGCCGGTAGATGCCGATCAGCGCGGCGATCGCGAGCAGGATTAAGGTCGGCATTGGCGGAATATAAGCGCTGCCGAGCACCGCAAAGGAAGGATCGGCAACCGGAATGGAGCTGCCGCCAGACAGCGACAAAGCGACGCCGCGTCCGATCGTGAGCATGCCGAGCGTAATGATGAACGGTGGAATGCGGTAATGGGCGATCCAAAAGCCGTTCCAGAGCCCGATGAGACCGCCGACCATCGCAAGCGTGGCCGGCACAGCAAGCCATGCCGGAAGTCCATATTGCATCAACAGCGTCACGACCACCGCGGCGACGCCGACAACCGAACCCACCGACAAATCGATGCCGGCGATCAGAATCACCATCGTCATTCCGACGGCGATGATGCCGACGATCGTCACCTGTCGCGCCACATTGCTTAAATTGCGCGCGGTGGAAAAGGTCGGGTCGGCCATCGCCAACGCCGCCGTCAATGCCAAAAGCGCGATCAATGTCGCGTTGGTCTTGATGAATTGGAGTGCGGGATGGCGATGCACGATTCTTACTCCGCCGTCCGGCGCGCGCCGGCCGCCCATTCCATGATCGTCGTCCGGTTTGCCGTCTGTCGTGGAAATTCCGAGACGATGCGGCCTTCATTCATTACGAGAATCCGGTCGCTCAACCCCAAGAGTTCTTCGAGTTCGGAGGAGATGACGATGATCGCCACGCCTTGATCGGCCAGACCGTTCAGAAGCCGGTGGATTTCGACCTTGGCGCCGATATCGATGCCGCGGGTCGGTTCATCCAGGATGAAAATCTTCGGGTTCGCATGGAGCGACCTTGCAAGCAGAACTTTTTGCTGGTTGCCGCCGCTGAGTGTTCCGACGATGGCGTCGATCCCGGAGGTTCGGATGTTGAGCTGCGCGATGTAATTTTCAGCCACCTCGCGTTCTCTTCTTGTATCGATAATGCCGATAGAGGGCGAGCTGATCGTTTGCAATGACGAAATCGTGGTATTGAAGGTGATCGGTTGATCCAGAAACAGCCCGAGCGCCTTGCGGTCCTCGGTCAGAAGCGCGATTCCGCAGGCAATGGCGTCGGTGGGTGAGCGGATATGGGCCTTTTTGCCTTCGACGAGCACCTCGCCATGGGTCGCGTGCGGGAGGGCGCCGAAAATCGCGGAGATGAGCGTGGTGCGGCCCGAGCCCATCAACCCGCAAAGGCCGAGAATTTCGCCGCGATGGGCGCAGAACGTGACGTCCTTGATCTTGCGTTCGCCGGGCAGCGAGGGATGATTTACATTGAGGTTTCTAACCGCCAGAATTTCCTCGCCGCGTCGGCGTGCGCTGTGCGGATACATCTCGTCGAGTTCGCGCCCGACCATTTTGGCGATGATCTGATCGAGCGTGATGTCGGACATCGCCGTGACGCCGCCGATTGTCCGGCCATCGCGCAGCACGACCACCCGATCGGCGATTTGCGCGATCTCTTCCATTTTGTGCGAAATGTAGCACATGCAGACGCCGTCCCGCCGCAGTTCGCCAATCACGCGGAAAAGCTCGGCGGCTTCCTTGTCGCTCAAGGCCGAGGTCGGCTCGTCAAGGATGAGAATGCCGGCGCGTTTGGCCAGCGCCTTGGCGATCTCGACCATTTGCTGTTTACCGACCGCGATGTGCTTGACTTGGTCGGTCGGCTTGATGTCGTCCATTCCGAGTTCATCGAGCAGCGCCTTGGCGTCGCTGTTCAATTGACGCCAGTCGATCGCACCAAGCGCATTGGTCGGCTGGCGGTCGAGAAAAATGTTCTCGGCGACGGTGAGTTCGGGAATGAGATTGAGTTCCTGATGGATGACGGCGATGCCCGCATCCATGGCGTCGCGGGTGTTGTAAAAACGCTTTATCTTTCCCTTGATGAAAATATCGCCTTGATAGGTGGGATAGGGCCAGACGCCGCCGAGCACCTTCATCAAAGTGGATTTTCCGGCGCCATTTTCGCCCATCAGCGCCAGAACCTCGCCGCCGCGCGCCTCGAAATTGACATCGTCGAGAGCCCGGACACCGGGAAACTCTTTGCT